>CAZECH010000398.1:0-2971 GCA_964510675.1 uncultured Ignavibacteriaceae bacterium | reverse complement strand
TCTTCTTGTACATCAGCGGCTGCGTGACCATCGGCTCGTCGGCCTCGTTGTGGCCGAGGCGCCGGTAGCAGACGAGGTCGATGACCACGTCCTTGTGGAACTGCTGCCGGTAGTCCATCGCGATGTCGACGGCGAGCAGGCAGGCCTCGGGGTCGTCGCCGTTGACGTGGAGGATCGGCGCCTCGACCATCTTGGCGATGTCCGTGCAATAGAGCGTGCCGCGGGTGTCGCGCGGGTCCGAGGTCGTGAAGCCGATCTGGTTGTTGACCACGAGGTGAATGGTGCCGCCCGTGTAGTACCCGCGGGTCTGCGCCATGTTGAGCACCTCCTGCAGGATGCCCTGGCCCGCGACGGCGGCGTCGCCGTGCAGCAGCACCGGCAGCACCTGGTCGCCCTTGGCGTCGCCGCGCCGGTGCTGGCGTGCGCGCACGGCGCCCTCGACGACCGCGTTGACGACCTCGAGGTGCGACGGGTTGAAGGCGAGCGCCAGGCCCATCGGTCCGCCCGGCGTGATCACGTGCGACGAGAAGCCCTGGTGGTACTTGACGTCGCCGGCGGAGAGGTACTTCGCGTACTTGCCCTCGAACTCGGAGAACAGATCGGCCGGTATCTTGCCGAGCGTGTTGACCAGCACGTTGAGCCGGCCGCGATGCGCCATGCCGATCACCGTCTCCTGCACGCCGGCGGCGCCGGCGCGCTGCAGCAGGTGGTCGAGCATCGGGGTAAGCGTGTCGCCGCCCTCGCCGGAAAAGCGCTTCTGCCCCACGTATTTCGTGTGCAGGTAACGCTCGAGCGTCTCCGCAGCCGTCAGCCGCTCGAGGATGTGCCGCCGCTCTCCGGTCGTGTACGTCGGCTGCGAGCGGATCGGTTCCAGTCGCTGCTGGATGAAGCGCTTGGTCGCCGTGTCGGAGATGTACATGTACTCGGCGCCGAACGTCCGGCAGTACGTGTCCTTCAGCGCGTCGATCAGGTCGCGCAGGCGCATCCGCCCGGCGCCCGCCTTGAACGACCCGACGTCGAACTCGGTGTCCATGTCGGCCGCCGTGAAGCCGTAGGTCTTGAGGTCGAGGTCCGGGATGTACATCTTTTCCTGCCGGCCCAGCGGATCGAGCTCGGCGTGGAACATGCCCAGCGTGCGGAACTTGCCGATCATCTGCAGCACGAGCACCTGCTTGTGCATCGTCGTCGCGTCGACCATCGCGCCCGCGACCCTGCGGCTCTTCGCGAGCTTGATGAACGAGTCGATGACGGGGGCGTGCGCGACGTCGGCGGCGCCGCCGCGCAGACTGTCGAAATACGAGCGCCAGTCGGCGCCGACCGAGTTCGGGTCCGCGAGATAGTTCTCGTACTGCTCCTCGATGAACGGCGCGTTGCCGCCGAACAGCGTGCTCGTCGACTCGAAGCCCTTCATGGTGTCCATGCCATCACCTCAGAAAAACGGCCAGTGGCGGCCGGGCCGGGTGCACGAGGGCGCCCCGGCTCGCGCCGCACGGGGCGCCGGACCGCCGGCGCCCCGTGTGCCTAACAGGCTGTTGAAATTCGTTGCGTTTCGGTCGCACTTTTTAGGCGAGACGAGGTCGATGTCGTAGTCATGTATGGGCCCTCGGGGTGACGGCGATGCGCGGAGCGGATGCGATGCAGGAAAGCTTGTTCACGGTGGCGAAGTTGGATGACTTCGTGCCGGCCGACCATCCGTTGCGGGCGGTGCAGGTGTTGGTGAACACGGCGCTGACCGAGATGAACGCGCGGTTCAATGAGATCTACGCCCGCACGGGGCGGGACTCGGTCGCGCCGGAGAAGTTGATCCGCGCGTTGCTGCTGCAAGTGTTCTACTCGATCCGGAGCGAGCGCCAGTTGTGTGAGCAGTTGCGCTACAACCTGCTGTTCCGCTGGTTCGTTGGTCTGGCGCTTGACGATACGGTGTGGGAACACTCGACCTTCTCCAAGAATCGCGATCGGTTGCTGGAGCACGAGGTGGTGGAAGAGTTCTTTGCGCAAGTACTGCGTCTGGCCGATGCCCGTGGCCTGTTGTCCAAGGAGCACTTCTCCGTCGATGGGACGCTGATCCAGGCTTGGGCCAGCCAGAAGAGCTTCCGACCCAAGGACGGCTCGGACGATCAAGGCCCAGGGGACGGCGGGCGTAATGCGCAGGCCAATTGGAAGGGGCAACCGCGAAGCAACGAGACGCATGCCAGCACCACCGATCTGGATGCCCGAAACTATCGCAAGAGCCACCACACGGCGGCGATCCTCTGCTACCAGGGGCACGCGCTGATGGAGAACCGGAACGGTCTGGTGGTTAGCGCGGTGGTGTCCCACGCCGACGGCTTCGGCGAGCGCAAGGCGGCAGTGGCGATGCTGGATGCCTTGCCGGCGACGACCCGGCGGCGCAGCCTCGGTGCTGACAAGGCGTACGACAGCGCGGACTTCGTCGCTGCTTGTCGCGAACGCAACGTCACTCCCCATGTGGCCTGCAACGATAGTCGCGCCGGCGGCAGCGCGATCGACGGGCGCACTACGCGCCATGAGGGCTACCGGCTGAGTCAGATCGTACGCAAGCGGATCGAGGAACACTTCGGCTGGGCCAAGACCATCGGCCACATTCGGCAAACAGTGTTTCGCGGCCTGCAGCGAGTCGATCAGCAGTTCAAGCTGACCCTGACTGCGAGCAATTTGATGCGGATTGCCCGAATGCCGGTGGCGGTGCCCGCGGGAGCGGCATCGTGAGTCACCGGCTGGCATCCTGCGACTGCTGTGCCGCGCCAACGGGCGATGACGGACCACGAAACTTGCGGCCCGCCCAGGCGGCGAAAACTTCGCAACCTTACTCGGTGTCATTTTCGAGCCGAAATTCAACAGCCTGTTAGGGCAGGGCCGAGGCGGGGCTAGGGCGGGGCGCACATCACGACGAAGTCCGGCCCGTCGCCCTCGGCGATCCAGCCCTGGGTGATCATCTGATCGCGCACGCTGC
>CAZECH010000397.1:0-2974 GCA_964510675.1 uncultured Ignavibacteriaceae bacterium | reverse complement strand
TAAAACAGTTCTTATAAAGTAAGATTATCACCGCTTTGCGCAGGCCATACGGTTTTAATAACGGGAAGAGCAACAGCCCCAGCGGGGCAAAATCTTTGTAGAAAACGCATATATTTGTTTTATATCCAGCAGCGTAGCTGCGAAATCAGCATGAATAATTTTTCATATCCCATGTACAAAAGATGTCACACCGCTGGGGCTATTCGAAATACAGGAGAATCGTATACTACAAAGATTTTGCCCCTAAAGGGGCTTTGGGAGGATATCGAACCATACTTCCTGACAACACCGGGGGATCGGGTAAAAATAATATCTTTGCACAATATTCAGTTTTTCATGTCAGAAAGTCAGAGAAAACCACTGATCTTAATTACAAACGACGACGGCGTTGAGGCTAAGGGACTGCAGGCATTAATTGATTCAATCCGACCCTTTGGCGTAGTGGTAGTAGTTGCTCCTGCCGATGCCCAGTCGGGAATGTCCCATGCCATTACGGTAAAAGTACCACTCAGGATTACCAAAATACGGGAAGAAGAAGATCTTACAGTTTATAAATGCCACGGAACACCGGTAGATTGTGTTAAAATGGCACTTAATCACCTTTTACCCCGCAAGCCCGATTTGCTTGTATCGGGTATCAATCACGGTTCGAATTCTGCTGCGAGTTTGTTCTATTCCGGTACAATGGGCGCTGCTCTTGAAGGATGCATCAATGAAATAACATCCATCGGATATTCACTGCTGAATCTGGATCACGATGCGGACTTTTCCACGTCGAAGTATTTTGTTGATATAATTACACGCAATGTATTAAAGAACGGACTTCCGAAAACCGTTTGCCTGAACGTTAATATACCTGATATACCGAAGGACCGGATAGCGGGCATTAAAGTTTGCAGGCAGAACAAGGGGTTCTGGCGTGAGGAATTCGATCAGCGGATTGATCCTGCCGGCAAGCATTATTTCTGGCTTACCGGCGTGTTTAACAATACGGAACCCGAAGCCACAGACACGGATGAATGGGCCTTAAACAATAATTACGTTTCTATAGTGCCCCTGCAAACCGACCTGACTTGTCACGATACCCTGAAAGTGATCAATACCTGGAATTTCTGAGATGAACAAAGACAGCCTGCAAAAACTGGATACATTGACAACCGGTATAGTTACCGGAATTGTAATTCCTGTTATTGTATACTTTCTGATGTATTATGCCAAGGTTCAGGATGTACATACGACCCTTTTTTCAAACCGGCTTGTTATTGGAAATATTATCCCGATAATTATCAGTCATTGCGTATTGCCCAATCTGGTGATGTTTTTCATATTTAATGGATTGAACTGGATACAGGCTGCAAAGGGTGTTTTAGGAACCACCGTAGTGCTGACCCTGCTGATTTTCGCAATAAAACTGCTTTTCACCTTTCTATGAAATACTACCTTATTGCGGGAGAAGCATCGGGTGACCTGCATGCATCCAACCTGATAAAGGCACTTAAGAAAACCGATCAGGATGCATCGTTCCGTTGTTTCGGAGGCGACCTGATGAAAGAAGCCGGAGCATCCCTCTATTTGCATTACAGGGAAATGGCTTTAATGGGACTGGTGGAGGTGATCACAAAACTTGCGACCATCAGAAGGCATAAACAGGCATGTCGCAGGGATATTCTCGAATGGGAACCCGATGTGCTGATCCTTGTCGACTATTCCGGTTTCAACCTTCCCATGGCACGATTTGCTCACAAAAACAACATCCGTGTCATTTACTATATTTCTCCCAAATTATGGGCATGGGCGCAATGGCGTGTAAAAACCATCAGGCACTGTGTACTGAAGATATTTGTTATACTGCCTTTTGAAGTTGATTTCTACAGGAAACATCATGTAGAAGCTGAGTATTATGGAAATCCGGTACTCGACAGCATTTCCGAATTTGAGTCACACCCTGACTCCCAAGGGCATCCTGAAGAAATAAATGCAAAAGGCAAGCCCGTAATTGCCCTGCTGGCAGGCAGTCGCAGGCAGGAGATTGACGCGCTCCTTCCCGAGATGCTTGAAGTTATTCCTCATTTCACCGACTATCGGTTTGTAATTGCCGGGGCTCCTTCGATAACTCCTGAATATTACCGGAGCTTCATAAAAGATAAGGAAGTAGGGATTGTATATAACCAGACCTACAGACTCCTCAGAAGTGCCACAGCAGCGATTGTCACCTCGGGTACGGCTACCCTGGAAACTGCACTGCTGAGAATTCCGGAGGTGGTGATTTATAAAACCAATCCCGTTACCCTTTTTATCGGCCGCTTTTTCGTAAATGTCAAGTTCTTCTCACTTGTAAACCTAATTCTTGATAAGGAAGCCGTTAAAGAACTCCTGCAGGAAAACCTGTCAAGGGATATTACCACAGAGCTTGAAAGAATTCTAAATGATACCGGTTACCGCAATCAAATGCTGAACAACTTCGACAGACTCAGAAATCTTCTCGGCAATCCGGGAGTAGCCGACCGGGTTGCCGGGAGAATCTGCCGAATTTTAAATTCGTAAAGCTCCATGAAGTCAGTTATCCTATTCATTTTTACGGTAATAACGGTTGCAGGCTCATATTCCAGGGAAATTAAAACCGGACTCTTTCACGGAAAGGAGATAGAATCTGTCGTAATTTCCATAGTAGAAGGAGACTATGTGTTAACCGGGGACGGAAAACGGATTTCTATCCTTAACAGGGGGTCTATCATGCAGGTTGAGCTGTCAGGTTCACAGCTTCATATACATGATGCCAGCTCATCCCATGGACCTTTTACACTGGTTTCGGTAATACCGGCTACTGCAGGAGGTGTATTTTTGGTGCGGCCGGTTTTTCCGGCACTGCAATCATGCGAATCGGATGACCGGTTGGATATAAGTATCGAAGTCGGTTTTATCAGGCTTATTAACACACTTGATCTGGAAAAATATATAGCGGGTACCGTAGAAT
>CAZECH010000396.1:0-3002 GCA_964510675.1 uncultured Ignavibacteriaceae bacterium | reverse complement strand
GATCATGGGGCAAACAGACTTGGCGCCAGTGCACTTATGCAAGGTTTAGCAGATGGCTATTTTGTTATACCTTATACTTTGGGTAATTATTTCGGAAGTGAAAAGCCAACTAAAGTTGATATAAATTCAAGTGAGTTCAAGGAATCTAAAGAGCAGGTAAACGAAATCACTAATAAACTTTTAACCATAAATGGTAAACAAACTGTCGATGAAATTCATAAGAAATTAGGGCATTTACTTATTGATAAAGTTGGAATGTCCCGAGATGAAGCCGGACTTAAAGAGGTTATTAAAGATATTACGGAATTACGCGATGAATTTTGGGATGATGTAAAAGTTGTCGGAAAAAATGAAGACTTAAATCAAAATTTGGAAAAAGCTGGCAGAGTTGCTGATTTTCTTGAACTTGGCGAATTAATGGCGGTTGATGCTTTGAACAGAGACGAATCCTGCGGTGCACACTTCAGGGTTGAGCATGAAACTGAAGATGGTGAAGCAATCAGAAATGATAAAGATTTTGCCTATGTGGCTGCCTGGGAATTCGAAAAAGTCGGAAAATGGAATCTTCACAAAGAAAATATTGAATTTGAGTTTGTTGAATTAGCAACGAGGAGTTATAAATAATGAGCAATAATAATATTGATCTAACCTTAAATATTTGGCGGCAAGAATCCTCAGCAGCTAAGGGTGATTTTGAACAGTTTAAAGTATCCGTATCGCCGGATGCATCAATCCTTGAAATGCTTGATGAATTAAACAATAAATTAGAAAAAGAAGGTAAAGTTCCTATTGCTTTTGAAAGTGATTGCAGGGAAGGTATATGTGGAACTTGTGGACTTGTTATCAATGGACATCCTCACGGGCCACTTCCCAAAACAGCTACATGTCAATTGCATATGCGTAACTTTAAAGATGGTGAAACCTTGTTCATAGAACCATTCAGAGCCACTGCATTTAAGATCATCAAAGATTTAGTTGTTGATCGCTCAGGGCTGGATATAATACAACAAGCCGGCGGTTATGTTTCTTTTAATACAGGTAGCGCTCCAGATTCTAACGCAATACTTATTTCTAAAGAAATAGCTTCACTAGCATTAGATGCTGCTGAATGTATTGGTTGTGGTGCATGCGTTGCAGCTTGTAAAAATTCTTCAGCAATGCTGTTTGTAGGTGCAAGAGTATCTCAGTTTGCATTGCTTCCTCAGGGGCAGCCTGAAAGATATGAACGAGTAATGAATATGGTCGCATCAATGGATGAGCAAGGATTTGGAAGCTGCTCAAACACTTACGCATGCGAAGCTGAATGTCCGAAAGGGATTTCAGTCACAAATATTGCACGGATAAACAGAGAGTTTATTATGGCCAAAATTAAATCCGGGGAAGTGGAAGTATAGGAAATATTCTGGATGATCTTCGAATACTTGGCCCTGATGTTGAACAGCCTGCTGAAATGGCAAAATGGTATGTGGATAATTTTGAAATGAAAATTGTAAAGATTTCTTAGGTAATTTAAAATAAAAAAGACTCCATAATTGGTGGAGTCTTTTATTGAGAACCGCAAATAAAAATTTCAAATCATAAATTACTTAATTAACAACATTTTCTTTATCTGGATAAAGCTTCCTGCTGTCAGTTTATAAAAATAAACTCCGCTTGTTAGTTTTGAAGCATTGAAATCTACTTCATAATTTCCGGCATATAATTTTTCATTAACGACAGTTGCTATCTCAGTACCTAGTATATCATAAACCTTTAGTGTTACTAGTTCAGAAATTGGGATCTGAAATTTAATTTTTGTACTTGGATTAAATGGATTCGGGAAATTTTGTGAAAGTGCAAAGTTACTTGGTAATATACCCGGAGTTTCGTCTTCATCAACATCAGTAATACCAGTTTCAGCATAAGCCAATCCTGTAATTGCTCTCAATCCGGTTGAGCCGACAATTGTTCCTTCGCCTGTAGATACATTTATCGTAAGCAAATCACACAACTGTGTCCCTGTGCCTTTTATTCCATATAAAACTCCATTTTCATCAAATGCCAAATCATTCGTGGTAGCATTAAAGCCTGTTTGTCCAACGAAAGTTGTATCTCCCGTATTAAGGTCAATCTTATATACTTTATCTCTTGGTTGTCCAAATACCTGTCTTACAGTTCCCCACAATTGGTTTGTTTCCGGATCGAAAGTCATCGCCTGTATTCCTATATCTGAAGTAGAAACAAAATTATAGGAACCGTCGGTCAGATCAACCGAATATATTTCTCCTGTTTGTAAAGCTCCATATAAAGTACCGGAAGTATCAAATGCTATTGCAGTCATATTGGGTACGGCTAATGAATAAAATAAATAGGAAACTCCTGCAATAACATCAACCCGGTGAATTTCAGAATTTAAAGCATCTGATCTGACTGCATAAAGTTGTTTGTTTACCGGACTGATGGAAAGACCTAAAATATCATTATAAGATGATAGACCTATATTCGAGCCTTCGCCGGTTTGTTTATTTATTGTTAATATATTTCCGCTGTTCTGCACGCCGCTCGATGCATACATAACTTTGTCAAATGCCGGGTTAATAACGTAACCCGTACCTTGTAATGCAATTGTTTTAGTAGGATCAGCCGGGTCATTACTTAAAATGGAAAGACCTCCTGTTTGTTCACCTTCCTGGTCAGTTGTAAAAATAATCTCTATTGTAGTGATTTCATTATAACCCAGAGTATCCGGAAGTAACGGAACACTTACTAATTGAAAATCATTCCCTAAAATTTGAATATCACTGATTATTAGAATTTGAATTCCATAGTTTGTTATTGTTATAGCTGCTGTATCTGTTGTAGAAGATACTTCAGCCAGAAAATTCACGGTATCCGATTCAACTCCTGCTGTCGGAACCAGGGCAGGTCTCATTACTCCTACAGCATTCCAGGCTTCAACTACGGACTGGAATTGCGGTGAATTGTCTCCGTACAAATCTATGGCGGAAAGCAAAGAGCCTAAG
>CAZECH010000395.1:0-3024 GCA_964510675.1 uncultured Ignavibacteriaceae bacterium | reverse complement strand
TAGCATACTCAATATCTTTTTTATTCTTAAAGGTAATCGTAACCCCACGTATTTTATTATAGTGCTTCCCCTTCATGAATTGTTCTTTTAATTCATCTGAAATATTACTTTTATTTATGGCTTCTTCTGCTTTATCAGTAAAATAAAAAGTAATTCTGAATGAATTTTTAATAAGAGATAGCCAGAATATTGTTTTGGATTTTCTTGTAACTTTTAACAGCCAGCTTTTCCCATCATTATAATATCTCCATTGTTCGGATATGTCCGGATGGTTCGTGTGAATATATTCAAATAACGATTGCCACAATGCTTTGTTTTTCCCGATATGCGAAAAAATTATTTCTTCTGTTGGGAATTGATTTTTATCCGTTAGAATTGGTTGTTCCATATTTAATCCCTGTCAGATGGTTTGAGAATTTGTTTAATAATTGAAAGAACTAATAAAATCCCTATTCCTGCGTTTGCTTTATAAGTAAATTTCTGTAATGGCTAAGTATATTTGCTTTTGAAATGAAGCCTAAATACTTACCATCATTAACAACAGGCAAATTCCAGATATTTAATTCATCCAGCTTTTTAACAATATCGTACATTTTATCTTTTATATCTATAACTGCTTCAGGAGTTGTCATTATATCCCCGGCTAAAATTAAATTATACAATTGCCTGTCGAAAATTATTTCCCTAACATTATCAAGGAGAATAATCCCAACTAAGTTTTTTTCATCATCTAACACAGGAAAAACATTTCTTCTTGAGCGTTCAATAGCTTCAATTAATTTAGAGAGAGTATCATTTACATGAAGGGGAATAAAATCTGTTTCAATCATTTTGTTTAATGAAAGGTTCTCAAGAATAAGCTTATCCCTATCATATAAAATAAATTCTCCTTCTTCGGCAATTTTTTTTGTATAGACAGAAAACGGTTCGAGATAAATTGTAATGAAATAAGATAACGATACAACAATCATAAGAGGAATAAACAATGCATATCCCCCTGTTATTTCTGCAATTAAAAAAATGGCTGTTAAAGGCGAGTGAATTACTCCCGCTAAAATGCCTGCCATTGCAACAACGATGAAGTTTACTTCTGTAACTTGCTGAAGTCCGGAAATATTAATGATTCTTGAATAAACAAAACCAAGCAGAGCACCAACAAAAAGTGAGGAACCAAACATTCCTCCATTTCCGCCTGTGCTAACTGTTACCGATGTAGCAATAACTTTAATAAGCATAATTGCTGTTGCATATATTAATATAAACGTGATGTTATCTTTGTATTGCCAGAAAAGACTTTCATCAAAAAGCCGTAAATAATCTCCCTCTAATAAAGATTCTACTATGTGATAACCTTCGCCATACAATGGTGGTAGTACGAATAACATTGCACCTAAAATTAATCCTCCTGTTAAAGCTTTTAGGTATGGCTTTTTCCATTTAGCAAATAATTTTTGAAAATTATAATGGACTCTTATCGCATATATGGACAAAACAGCACAAACTACTCCTAGTACTATGTAATATGGTAGTGAACTCATTTGCCATGATTCTGTGATGAGTATAAATGGCTGACCTGTATAAAGAGCTTTGGAAATAACTGTAGCGGAAGCAGAAGAAATTAAAAGAGGGACAAATGCAGGAATTGTTAACTCGGATAAAATAATTTCTATTGCAAAGAGTACTCCTGCAATAGGACTGTTAAAGATTGCCGCAATACCTCCTGCAGCTCCACATCCAAGTAAAACTTTTCTTTCCTTTTCTCCTATCCTTAAGGCTAATGCTGTATTTGAACCAATAGCTGCACCGGTTACTGAGATTGGAGCTTCCAAACCAGCGGAGCCGCCAAAACCAAGTGTAAAAAGGCTGCTGAGTAATTGAGAATACATTTTATGTTTTGCTACTATCCCTCTCTTCTTTGAAGTTTCAATTATTATATTTCCTATTCCCCTCGCTAAAAATCCCTTTCGGAAAACCTGGACGTATAAAGTGGAAAGCAACAATCCTATTACAGGATAAATTAAAAAAATGTAAGTGTTTCGATAATCTTCCAAAGAAGAGTGAAGAAAATTTTGTGTGAAGTGTACCGAGGTTTTTAGAACAACTGCCGCAAGCCCCGCAAGAATTCCAATAACAATACTAACTAAAATTAGAAATATCCTGTTAGGAATAAATTTTAATCGTAGTTTAATCAGTCGGGCTAAATTTCTGCTCAGCAAAAACTATCTCCATAGATTAATTATTCTTCATTCTTTTGAACAAGCACTTTGTCAACTCTTTTGCCATCCATATCAACAACTTCGAATTTATAACTTTCTGATATAAACTTATCACCAACTTGGGGAATCCTGTTTAATTTAAGCATAACATATCCACTTAGGGTAGTATATTCCTCTGAATATTCAAAATGAATTTTTAATCTTTCTTTCAATTCATCTATCAACATACTTCCATCTATAAGGAGTGAACCATCTTCTCTTTCAAATACAGGAGTTCCCAGTTTTTCATATTTTTCCGGAAGCTCACCAAAAATATTTTCAATAAGGTCGTGTAATGTAATCATCCCTTCCGTAGAACCATACTCATTTACAATTATGGCAACATAAATTTTAGTTTCCCGAAAACGTTCAATAATTTTAATAGCTGGTAGATTCTCAGGAATAAATAATGGTTGAGTCATAATTTCGGTTAGGTTTAATTCTTTTCCCTTTTCAGAATACCTGAAAAAATCTTTTACTCGTATTATACCTAATATCTCATCTATGGAGCCTTTACATAAAGGGAGTCTGGAATAATTACTTTTGTATATTGTATCTTTTATAACATCTGAAGTATCATTAATATTGATCCAGACAATATCCTGCCTGTTTATCATTATAGTGTATGCTTTCCTATCACCAAAACGGAAAATACTTTTTATCATTTCATTTTCTTTTTCTTCAATTGTACCAAATCTGGTTCCATGTTCAATCATTATTTTCAATTCTTCTTCTGTTACAGGAACTTCTTTTTTTTCTTTAATACCAA
>CAZECH010000394.1:0-3039 GCA_964510675.1 uncultured Ignavibacteriaceae bacterium | reverse complement strand
TTATATCAGCCTGGAATGAATTTTTCTTTGCATTGGTTTTAATGAAAAGTCAGGATCTTATTACTTTACCAGTTGATCTTGCAAGGTTTACTGGAATGGAAGGACAAGCAAGAATGGGTCCTTTAGCTGCAGCAAGTATTTTATCTACAATTCCTTCTTTAATATTATTTGGTTTTATTCAAAAATGGTTTGCTGAAGGTTTAATGGCTGGAGCTGTAAAAGAATAATTTTAGGTAAAGATTTTATGAAACGAAAAATTCTATATCCATTTCAAATTATTACCTTCTTATTTTTATTAATAGGGTGCTCTGAAAAAAAAGAGGTTGAGAAGCTAAAATTTGTAAGTCTTGCATGGCAAAAGGAATCGATCGAAACAAATAAATCTATAATAAACAAATGGAATGAACTTAATCCTCAAAAACAAGTTGAGTATGTTCAGGCGAACTGGAATTCTATCTACGATTATTTAATAACATCTTTTGAAACAGGTGATGTTCCTGATGTTTTTCATTATGAAGCTTCAATGATATCTGATTTTGGTACTCGTGGAAATTTAACGGATCTGAAGCCTTATCTATCAGAGAATATTAAAGATGATATTTATCCTGTTGCCTGGCAATCTGTTACTATGGATAATGGGAAAATTATCGGTGTCCCATTTCTTTTTGAATCTTTAATTGTTCTATATAATAAAGATATTTTTTCTGAGAATAATATTACACCCCCAACAGCTGAGAATCCCTGGTCCTGGACAGATATCCGGAATATTGCAGCTACTTTAACTAAGGATACCGACAACAATGGTGAAATTGATCAATATGGAGCTGCTTTGGGATTAAGAAGTTCAGCAAACATTATTATTAATTTAACACTCGGTTGCGGAGGAAATTATTTTTATTTAGATGATGATGAATATGAATTCCGAATTAATGAACCAGAAAAATTTCTTCTCTCAACAATCCACGATATGATTTACAAGTATAAATGCGCATCTCCACTTGCAGTCAGCCAAAGCGGTTCAAACATTATGCCTGCTTTTTATAATGGTAGATATGCAATGGTTATTGGGATTGGTACATGGGCAAGACAGCAATTAATTGAAAATGCTCCTGAAAATTTTCATTGGGGTGTTCTTGAACCTATTAAAGAAGTCACCCAGGAACAAGGATCAAATACACAAACTCTCAGTGTTCCTTCGGGGTCAAAAAGTAAAAAAGAGGCAGTGAAGTTTATTGAATTTTTTCTTGACAAGAATAATTTAGCAAAACTTGCCCTTGGTGATTGGATGAATCCGACACGAATTTCATGCAGATCAATGCCGGAATTTCAGAATGATAGTTTAGGTTGGAAAACTTGCCTTTCTATAATTGATAATTTAAAAATGGGACCTTGGCTTAGGGTTTCCGGTTTTTCTGAGTGGAAAGGTAGAGTTGCTAATCCACTCTTCCAGGAATATTTTTTAGACCGGATGAGCTTGGAAGAATTAGAAATGAGAATGAATGAAGAAAGTAATTATGTCCTTAGCAGGTATCAAAAAAAATGATTGACTTTTTAGACAAAGCCAAAGGGTGTTTATTTGGTTTAGCCATTGGCGATGCACTTGGTGTTCATACAGAAGGAATGTCTCCGGATAAAATAAAAGAGAAATTTAATTTTGTTTCAGATTTTTTATCAGACGATCCAACAGGTAGTGATGATACTGAATTTGCTCTCTTCAATTCAACCTTACTCTTGAAGTATGGGAAAAAAATAAACTCTTATGATATTGCTAAAGAATGGAAAGAAAATTTAGCAATTCAAAAAGGTCCATTTAAAGGTGCTGGTTTTAGTGAATTGATGGCGATTGAAAATTTAAGAAAAGGTTTAAATCCTCCGCAAAGTGGAATGCACGCACACAGCTGGAGTGACGGTTTAGCAATGCGTGTTGCACCTTTTGGAATTATCAACCCGGGGAATTCAAAAAATTCTTCTGAACTTGCGGAAAGAGATGGATCGGTTACACATTCAGGTGAAGGAATTTATTGCGGAAAAGTTGTTGCTGCTGCAATTTCAACGGCTATGCTAAGCGATGATTTAAATGAAATTTTTAATAATGCTTTAAATGTTATTCCTGAAAATTCATGGTGTTATCGATCTATCAAAGAAGCTATTTCAATTGGAAAAAACTCAGATCACCTAAAAGATGTTCTTCCAAAATTATATGAAAAAATTGCATGCAATTTTTATCACTGGTCTGATCTTGGACCTGAAGCTGTAGGATTAAGTTTTGGTATTTTGGCTGCTTCAAAAGGTGATTTTATAAAAGCGGTTTTAGGCGGAGTAAATATTGGAAGAGATACAGATACAATTGCTGCAATTGCGGGTTCTATCATTGGTGCAAAAATAGGCTTTCAAAAAATTCCTGAAAAATGGAGCAGCAGAATTAGTAATTCAAAAGGGATTTGCGTTAAAAAAGTGAAGGATATTAATTTGTCTGATATTTCTTCAGAACTTGTAAAATTAATCAATTGATAAAATTGAATTATCAAAGATCAAAAAATGCTTTGTTAGGATTAGCGATTGGTGATTCGCTTAGCTGGCAGGCGATGTTTCACAGGAGTTTAGAATTACCTTTTTGGACGAGAAGGATCAGAAGAGAAATTGAGGTTGAATCAGAGGCTTATAAGATTATTAAATTAAATTCACCCTTTTCGTTAAATAATCCTGCAGAGGCTTTTAAACTTTCTCCCACAGATGATACTGAATGGGTTGCTTTTACAATAGATTCACTTTTAATAGCTGATGGTAAATATGATTTCAATTTACAGTTAAAAGCATGGAAAGAATTAGCAAGCAACCAGGAAAATATTTATGGAAACGTTTCAACAAAAGCAGCATTAAGAAATCTAAGTAAAGGTTTATTACCTCCGGAAAGTGGAAATGATAACCCCCATTATTTTGATGATGGAGCAATGATCAGATCAATTTCTATTGGAGCTCTTTATGCAGGAAATGTTAAACAGGCAGTTGAATATTCCGGTGTGGATTCATCGATTACAA
>CAZECH010000393.1:0-3046 GCA_964510675.1 uncultured Ignavibacteriaceae bacterium | reverse complement strand
GTGACCGCCGAGGATCTGGGCGTCGCTGGCGCGCTGACCGTCTTGATGAAAGACGCCATCAAGCCCAACCTCATGCAAACCCTCGAAGGGACCCCTGCCTTCGTGCACGCGGGACCGTTCGCCAACATCGCACACGGAAACAGCTCTATCATCGCCGACAAAATCGCCCTCAAACTGGCTGATTATGTCATCACCGAATCCGGCTTCGGCGCGGACTGCGGTATGGAAAAATTCTTCAATATCAAATGCCGTTATTCGCGTTTGATCCCGCAGGTGGTAGTGATTGTCGCCACTGTGCGCGCACTCAAGATGCACGGCGGTGGTCCGAAGGTAGTCGCTGGTAAACCACTGGCTCCTGAATACACCGATGAAAATCTTGACCTGCTCGGTAAGGGCCTGCCCAACCTGACCCAGCACATCGAAAACGCGCGCAAATTCGGCGTCAACGTGGTGGTAGCGGTCAATTCATTCGCCAACGATACCCCCGCCGAAGTGGAACTGGTGCGCCAGGCAGCGCTGGAGGCGGGCGCTATGGATGCCGTCGTTTCACGCCATTGGATGGAAGGCGGCAAAGGCGCCATCGCCCTCGCACAGGCAGTCGTCGAGGCTTGCGAAAAACCCAGCGACTTCAAGTTCCTCTATGATTTGAACCTCTCGATCAAGGAAAAGATCGAGACCATCGCGCGTGAAATCTATCGCGCCGACGGTGTGGATTACACTCCCGAAGCCGAAGCAAAGATCGAACTCTTCAACAAACTTGGCTTTGATAAATTGCCCATGAACATGGCCAAGACACACCTTTCGTTTACGCACGATGCAAGCATCAAGGGTGCGCCACGCGGATTCCGCATCCCGATTCGCGATATCCGTGCTTCCGTTGGCGCGGGCTTCCTCTATCCGCTTCTGGGTGAGATGCGCACCATGCCCGGCCTGCCGACACGTCCCGTGTTCTACGATGTGGACCTGGACCTGAAGACCGGCAAAGTCGTCGGGTTGTTCTAAACCACACAGTACAGTTCGAATAAATTCAGCCCCGTCTTCTTCGACGGGGCTGTCTCTTTCAACGAGGACGCACGTAATAGATCTTGCCACCCTTGCTTTGATAGATCAACTCCACATCCGCAAATTCTCCGATTTCCTGTGGAGAGAGATAATGCTTGTATTCGTTCGGCTCGAACCAGACAATGTAGCCCGGCTGGTCGTACGGCCAGCCAGCATAGGCCTGTGCCGGATCTGCCACGTTGCCAAACGGCAATAGGGCCACAGGTTTACGCGTATAGAACCAGACTGCATCCACATAATTGCTATAGAAAATTTCATCCGGCTGAAGCTCTCTCAGCCTCTGCATTTCAGAGACCGCGCCCATCTCATGATACGTGCGGGTATTGAACATATTATAGGAACTTGGTTCTCCTCGCACGCGAGCACTCGCCAGATATTCGGCTATGCTGTAAACAGGATAGACCATCCACAATGCAAAGATAGCCACGAAGGCATATCCAACCTGGCGCGTAGAAAACCTCAAATGCGGCATGATGAGCGTATCAAAGGTAAGCAGAATGAAGAGGGTGGTTGGAACGAGCAGGATCACATAATAACGATCGGACAGCAGGTCGAGATGATCGCCGGTAAGGATCGTCAATGCCACGGCCGCGAAGTAAACAAAAGCAGAGACCATGGATGGATATACGGATGAAGCAGTTAGTGCCTGCCACCAGGCACGCCATCGATCCCTGGTTTTGATGTTGAGTAGAACGAGAACGAGTGCCAGCGCGCCCAGGGGAATCAACGGGCGGGTCAGGATAGGCATGAGGATGGGATGATAGGGAACGAACCAGTGCAACATCTTGGTCAAAGCCAGCGTCGTATTTTTCACAGCATCCACCGGTGCAGGACCGGTCCCCCACAATGTGCCGTGGGTCATAATATTGTGAACGAAGATCCACCATCCAATCGGCAGGATGGTGGCCAGACCCAGCACAAATCCATCGCGCAACAACACCCGAATGGATTTACGATTTTCAACCAGGATGACCACTTCCGCGGTAACGGCGACAGCCAAACCGACATAACGTTGTAACGGGGCAAGGACGCTGAACAGGACCATCCACGCGAAGGCGCGGTAGGATCGTTCCCTGATGTAATCATCCACTGCCAGCAGAAAGCCCAGGGTCAACGTAAGATACAGCGGGTCAGAGCTGATCGTCGCATGGATCCGGAGCGATGACATGGATAACAAAACAAAAAGGCTGGCGAGACAGGCATAGACCGGCTTTTCAAGAAAGACGCGGTGGAAGATGACCCCGCTCAGGAACAGGTTGAGCCCGATCAGGAACACATTGAAATACCAGCCGGCGACAAAAACATCCAAACCTGTCAGCAGGCTAAGGCCGGAAAGGACAATGGAATAAAGTGGAGGCCACGAAAGCAAGGGCTCGCCCCGGTGGATCGTCAGGCCCTTGCCGTCCAGCAAATTCTGCGCGACCGACAAATACTTGGCCGAATCCGACGCGACTCCTGCACCGTATCTGGATGTGGCAACTCCCCCGAGAATCATGGCGACCAGGGCGAGGAATGTGAGAAAGATCCAAAATGTGTTCTTTGAAAGCGTGACTGAGGTGAAATGCATTCTGGGCCTCCGCCAATTATAATAGAAGCAATGGATAACCTTGACTCCCTTACAATTTCCGCTGCGCTGGAAGCACTGCAGGGACGAAAAATTTCGCCTCAGGATCTGGCCGAAAGCTGCTACCGTCAAATCGAGCGACTCAACCCGACGCTTAACGCGTTCATCACGGTCATTGACCTGCAAAAGGCGCTGAACGATCAACTACCCGGGACCAACAATCCCATGTCCCAGGCCTTGCGCGGGATTCCCATCGCTTTGAAAGATCTCTTCGATACAGCCGGAGTCCTCACAACGGCCGGGTCGAAGTTCTTTGCAGAAAACATCCCCGATCAGGATGCGTTTGTTGTCGAGAAACTCAGGCAAGCCGGTGCGATCATCGTCGGCAAAACGAATACGCACGAAATCGCCCTCGGCATC
>CAZECH010000392.1:0-3049 GCA_964510675.1 uncultured Ignavibacteriaceae bacterium | reverse complement strand
TAGGACCTCGCCCTTTCACGGCGGTAATAGGGGTTCGAATCCCCTTGGGGTCACTAAAGTCCCGGTAATTTTATCGGGACTTTTTCGTTTTAAATGTTGCTGATTGTTAATTGATTAAAAATTTTTAATTCTCTACATTTGTTTCAATATTCTCGGAGGATTGATGAAAACTTCAGTTATAATCATTTCCTTACTTCTTTTACCTTTCATATATACAAATGCTCAATCAGGAAATTTTAATGTAGAGCAATACAAGCAATTCTTGCAGAATCACCAGAATATGGAATCATCTCAGCTTCTTGAGATGCATAATGCCGGATCTTTCAAAGGTAATATTAATCTGAATTATAACAATGCTTTGTATTTCGATAGTATTTCGATCAAATATAATCTTACTGATTATGAAAAAAGCCTTATTCAGAATAATGGTTTTATGGTAAGTGAAAGACTATCGAGAAATTCTTTCGGAGAATCTTTACTTCAAATATATAATCAGGATCTTCCAGTCTTCATATCTACAGATGCAATTCTTCATGCTTTTCATATTTCTTATGATAGAATTCTGAAAGATGTTGAGTTGGGAATTCTGATTACTCGTATTGACGACATTTTAAATCAGCTTCATTCTTCGATAACGCAATTGCACAACATGCATTCTGCAAATCCTGAAATGCTGCAGATGCTGAAAGATGTTGATGTTTATGTAACAGTACCACGAAAATTGTTTAATGATGGTGCTGTCCCTTATTACTTTGAGAACACAGCTATAGTGGATAATATAATTAATGAGATAATGGAAGAGGAAGGTTATGTGCCTTATACATTATTTTCTGAAACCTGCAGAATTATGGATTGGAGCCAGTTTAAACCAAGAGGGCATTATGATGATGATCAGTTTCCTATCCTCAGGAAATATTTTAGGGTGATGATGTGGTTAGGAAGAACCGAACTATATCTTATAAAACCTCAGTCATTTCCTGCTGATTGTGATTCACAAACTTTTTATGATATAAGAAGGCAAACAATTGATGCATTTCTTATTAATGAACTATTTGATCTTGCCGGAGTTCAACCACTTTATGATGAAGTCGAAGATATACTTCAATTCTTTGTCGGCAAAAGTGATAATGTAACTTTACCCAATATTCAATTTTTAAAAGATGCTGTGGGAATAAATAATGCATCTGAACTTCTTGATAGCCTTCAACTTTTAGAATTTCAGGATACATTAAAGAATCAGAGCTTTGCTTATCAACTTATTCTTTCTCAAATCCTTACCAGTGATCCTTTTTCTCCTGATACAATTATTCCTGCATCGGCTTTTATGCTTTTCGGGCAAAGGTTTGTAATTGATTCTTATGTTACCGGTTCGGTAGTCTTCGATAGAATTTTATATTATGGAGATAAAGTTTGCCGACTATTTCCTTCAACGCTGGATGTTTTATTTTCTCTTGGTAATAATGCTGCAGCACAGTTGCTTATCCCTGAATTGAATGAATATCACTATTCCTCAAATCTTGCCTCTTTACGATATCTAATTGATTTTTATGAATCTGATTTCTGGAATTCTACTTTATATAATGCCTGGTTGGGAAGTATAAGAAGTTTGAATCCCACTGAAGAGCGGGAAGAACTACCGGTCTTTATGCAAACTGCGGCTTTCTGGCAGCAAAAAATGAACACACAACTTTCTTCATGGACACAACTTCGACATGATAACCTTCTTTATGCAAAACAATCTTATACAGGTGGAACGGTTTGTTCATATCCTTATACATATGTTGAACCATTTCCTGAACTATATCTCAGTTTAAAAACTATAGCTGAACTTGGTTATAATAAATTTCAAAATATTAATTTTTCAGATCCTAATATTAATCAAAATATTATGGATTACTTTAATTTTCTTGGTGATGTTTCAGATACGCTTGCTTCAATAGCACAGAAAGAACTTGATGGAACTCCCCTGAGTATAAATGAAACAGATTTCCTGAAAAGAATTGTGTACAATCTTCCTCAGGGAAGCGGTACCCCACCTTATGATGGTTGGTATGCCAGATTATTTTATAATGATTTTTCTCATAGCCAGGATGGATTATTAAAGGAAGATCACATTGTTGCCGATATACATACCACTCCGACAGATTGTTCGGGTAATCAGTGGGGTTGGATATCTCATGTTGGTACTGGTCCAATTAATCTTTGTGTTGTTGTAACAGAAATGGCGGATGGACAGCTAACAGCTTTTATCGGTCCGGTTTTAAGTTATTATGAATACAGAACAATAGACTTCGAAAGACTAACCGACACCGAGTGGGATGAAACACATTTGTATTTATCTATGAGACCTGATTGGGTTAATATTTATCTTGCTGATAGTTCAGGGAACACAAGAGGTGAAGGAGCAACTTTAATAACTTCTGTTATTGAAGATCCGAATAATCCTGTAATTCCGATTACTCATCTTGTAGTTAAGAATTATCCAAATCCATTTAATCCATCAACTATAATTAATTTTTCTATTCCTTATGATTTAACAAACTCTTTAGCTGAATTAATTATTTATGATGTACAAGGACAAAAAATAAAAACATTAATTAAAGAAGTCTTACCAGCAGGAAATTATTTAACAAAATGGGATGCAACGGATGATAATGGAATAGGTGTATCGAGTGGTGTTTATATTTATACTTTAAGAGCAGCAGACAAACAAGCAACAGGTAAAATGGTATTTCAGAAGTAATAATATCTTTTATTCTATTTTATTTTTACATAAAAGAGCCTTAAACAATAAGGCTCTTTTTTTATCTGCTAATTAAATTTATTTGGATAACAGATTCAAATCTTAAATCAATCTAAATGAACTTTTTTATTATAGATTGTTCAGGTTATCTTGGCAATGCACTTAATCTTGTAACATTGCAGCAAATGATCAATAGTTTAGTAAATGCCGTTGAGAATCCAACAGCAGGAATAAGAATAGTCGAAGTCCAGGCGATTAAAAAACATTAATCTTTCATTTCATTTAATTTTAATATCAGTGACTCCA
>CAZECH010000391.1:0-3049 GCA_964510675.1 uncultured Ignavibacteriaceae bacterium | reverse complement strand
TTTATTACTTACTTCTGGCCTCCATCCGGTAAAGCAACACTTCACTGGCCGTTAAAAATAATTAAGCATCTCCCGGAAAATAATTGGGAGCCAACTGTTCTTACAGCTGAAGAGGATAATTTCTCTCACAAGGATGAAAGTTTACTACAGGAAATCTCACCAGACTTAAAAGTATTTAAAGCAAAAGCGATTGAACCTTTTGAGATTTACAAAAAATTTACAGGCAAAAAGAAAAATGACCCACTTATAGCTTCAGAAACTGTTTCAGAAGAGAATCAGAGTTTTGCTCATAAACTATCTGTCTGGATAAGGTTTAATCTTTTTATTCCCGATGCACGTGCTGGATGGTATTTCTCAGCAGTTCCGGAAGGAAAAAAGATTTTAAATGAATTTAAATTTGATGCAATTGTGTCTTTAGGTCCACCTCATACTACTCACTTAGTCGGATTTCGTTTAAGCAAAATATTTAATCTTCCATTTGTTCCTGTTTTGATAGATCCCTGGGTTGATATTGTCTATTACAAAACTGCAAGAAGGAGTAAGAGCTCAGTTAGATTTGATAACTACCTTGAGAAGAAAATTTTGAGCCAAGCTTCAAGGGTTATATTTGTTACTAAATCTACACAGGAAGATTATATAAAAAAATATTCTTTCCTTAAAGAAAAATCTTATGTTCTTTATTGGGGATTTAATGAAGAAAACTTTCAGATGGAAGATTTATCCGGCAAAGCTTTAGCGAAGACGGATGGGAAGTGGAAGATGGAGGATGGAAAAAAAGAGGAAGTTCTGGTACATGCAGGGAATATTTTTGATTATCAGAATCCAAAGGAACTCTGGAAAAGAATAAGAAAAGAAATTGATGGGGGAAGAAAATTTAAACTGAAATTCATCGGCACTGTAAGCCCTTTAATAAAAAAGGAAGTAGAGAAAAATAATTTAAGTGAAGTAACCGAGTATCTTGGATTTCTGCCTTATCTTAAAATGCTTGAAGAATTAAAAAAATCTACATACCTGCTGGTATGTACTACGGAAAAAAGGCATGTCCCCGGAAAACTTTTTGAATATCTAAGAGCAGGTAAACCTATTTTAGCTTTCGGTGATGATAATGAAGAAGTTAAAAATATTATAGAGGAGGCTAATGCCGGAATGATTTTTAAATATGATGAGGATTGCAACGAATTTTTTAAGAAAGCAGATTCATTTCACACTGATCAGAATGTTATTAAGAAATATGACCGGAAAATTATTGCGGAAGAATTTACACACGTCATAAGTTCAATTCAATCTTAAAATCTGTTCATCACTTCAACTACTTTATAAATATCATCTTCTGTATGGAAAAATGAAATTGGAAGGCTGAGCGTTGTATTATGAATTTCTTCTGAGATAGGAAATTCTCCCTCAATTATTACCTGCATTGCCTTTTGTTTATGAGGAGGAATAGGGTAATGAATTTCTGTTTTAATATTTTTCTTTAATAAATAGTCTTTTAAATCATCTCGCTTCGGATGCCTAACATTAAAAATATGCCACACATCAAAAAAATCAGGATGAATAATTGGTTTTATAAAATCATCCTGTAATTCTTTAAGATAAATTGCAGCGAGTTTCCTTTTATGAGAATTAATTTCATCAAGCCTTTTAAGTTTAACAGAAAGAAATCCTGCCTGAATTTCATCTAATCTTGAATTGTAACC
This sequence comes from uncultured Ignavibacteriaceae bacterium, assembly GCA_964510675.1. Taxonomy (GTDB): domain Bacteria; phylum Bacteroidota; class Ignavibacteria; order Ignavibacteriales; family Ignavibacteriaceae; genus RBG-16-34-14. Next base: position 1,352 of record CAZECH010000391.1, on the reverse strand, counting down.
TACCCTTTCATTATAATATTTTTTCTCAGAGCCGTAATTTCTCAAACTTTTTAATACCGTTGCAATTTTTTCATCATCAGTATTTACAGAGCCAGCATCTCCTAAGGCTCCAAGATTTTTTGTAGGATAAAAACTAAAAGCATTAACATCACCAAAAGTGCCTGACATTTTATTCTTATACTTTGCCCCATGAGATTGTGCACAGTCTTCAATCAATTTCAAATTATACTTTTGACATATAGAAATTATTGGATCCATCTCGCAGCATCTTCCGTAAAGATGTACAATCATAACAGCTTTTGTTTTAGGAGTAATTGCTTCTTCAATTTTTAAAGGATCAATATTATAGGTTCTTATATCCGGTTCAACCAGAATAGGCTTTAATCCGCAATGAAGAATAGAAAGGATAGTTGCGATGTATGTATTGGAAGGAACAATTACTTCGCTTCCTTCTTTAAATTCAAAAACTTTAAGGGAAAAGATTAATGCATCCAGTCCCGATGCAACACCAATACAATGTTTATTTCCAATGTAGGCAGCAAACTCTTTCTCAAAGTTCTCAACATTTTTTCCAAGAATAAACCAGCCGCTGTTAAGAGTTTTTTGGAATATTTCAGAATAGTCTTTCAGAAAAGTTTCATTTGCTTTAAGGAGATTTTCGTACTCAATCACAATGGATATTCCTCATAAATATAATCTGAAGGATCAAAATGAGTTGATGCAAGAACCAATAAAACTGCATCCGGAGTAAAATGATGCATTGTGTGCCAGTCATTCGTTTCAAGTATTAGACATTTGCTTGGATGATCAAGTACAAAATCTTCTTTCTTACTTCCATCATTACTTGAAACAATACACTTACCATGGATGCAAATAGCAGCCTGCACGGTTGTTTTATGTCTGTGTCCGCCTCTTACAGAATCATCAACTCCATAAATGTAAAATAGCCTTTTGATCTTAAAAGGAATTTCTCTTTCTATAACCGTTAAGTTCCCCCTTTTCTCCGAAAAACTTTTTAAATGAATCAGATGCGCCATTAATTACCTGTAAATATTTTTAAATCAAAAATGTTATATGTTTTATTAATTTTTCTTGATAAATAAATAAAAGGAGACTTCCAATTAAACGTTTTTTTTGTAGAACCAATTGGATCAAATGAGCTATCTATTAAAAAGATTTTCTGTTTTAATTCCATTAACAATTTAATATACGGTTTGTAAAAAATATTAATTACATCTTCTTCAAGATAAATTCTTCCTAATTCAATTTGCCGGGTAAGCTGATCATTATTATAGAATTTAAGATAATGAAAATGATAAAATATAACTTCAAACTTTTCATTCGTTGCTTTT
>CAZECH010000390.1:0-3078 GCA_964510675.1 uncultured Ignavibacteriaceae bacterium | reverse complement strand
TATTTCCACCGAATAAGACAATGCCATAACCCTCATCGTTTAATTTATTAGCAAGATTAATATAGTATTCTTTTGGCCACATTTTAGTAAAGTGTCTTGAGCCAGGCGCAAGTCCAATATAGTTTTTTCCTCTCCCATTGATTGAAGGTTTTAATTCCCCGGTAAACAGATCAAGCCCTTCGTTGTCCAATTCGAGGTTATCTAGTGCTTTAGCATATCTGACCGGGATCAGTTCTGCATTTTTTAACCTATTAATTTTGAATTTTACAAGAAGAAATTTATCCAGAGTTCTTTTATTAAATATTCTAACTTCCTTTGCCTTTATCTTTTTTCTTATTCCTGCTGATCTGAAATTATTCTGCAAGTCAAGTAAAAGATCATAATTAGTCGAGGGTAATTCTTCAGCTATATTTTCATTATTCTCAATATTAAAAGTAAAGAGTTTATTTATATAAGGATTATTTTTATAAACGTCTTTGTATTCTTCCCGTAATAAAAAATCAATTAAGATATGCGGATATTTTTTCTTTAATGATCTTACCAGGGGAGTAGTAAGAAGAATATCTCCGAGAGAACTTAACCTTATAACAAGAATTCTATTTACTGAGTTGAAGTTTGTCAAATAAAAATGATTTTATTCAAATTACATTACAAATCTAAAGATTTGGAAATAAGCTAACAATATTGATGAATTAAGGGTGGGTGATTGACGTAATCAATGTAGTGGACTAATATTTTGTAAATTATTGAAATGTAATACCAGTATAATTATCTTTGTTTAAGTTAATAAGGAAGAATAAATGAGTACATTACCGCCACCAGTTACAAAAAAATTTTTCAAAGATTCATTAGAAGCCCAGGTTTATAAAATTGTTGAAGACCTGAAAGAATACCTGCCTGTTACTAATGATCGTAATCGTCTTGGATTTTGTCTCTATCTTTATAAAAAAGGAGAAGGAGACAAACCGGAAGTTCTTGTTAAATCTTTAAAACTGAGTGTAGAAAAAATTTCTTTAGATGAACTGACAGGTAAAATAAAAACTGAACTGGAAAAGATTAAATAAAACTCAAAATAACAAACATCAAATCACACATAATCAACATATTTCAATAATCAATTTTGGAGTTTTATATTTTATTTATTGTAATTTCATTTAAGTTCTTCTCTTGTCATAAACTCTTCTACCATTTTTACATCTTCCTCGCTGCCGATAAAAATAGGAGTCCTTTGGTGAAGACTTTCAGGTTTTATTTCGAGAATTCTTTGTTTACCATTTGAGGCTCTTCCACCTGCTCCTTCAATTATAAAAGACATCGGGTTGCATTCATACATTAACCTTAGTTTACCATTTGGATTTCTTGAATCCGAAGGATACATATATATACCGCCATAAAGCATATTCCTATGAATATCTGCAACCATAGAACCGATGTAGCGGGAAGTATAAGGCCGTTCAGTTTCTTCATCTTCTTCCTGCAGCCATTTAATATATTTTTTTAATCCCTTATGCCAGTAAAGATAATTGCCTTCGTTTATGCTGTATATTTTACCCTTCTTTGGAGTTTTAATATTCTCATGTGAAAGAAGAAATTCTCCGAACGATGGATCTAAAGTGAAACCATGAACTCCATGTCCGGCAGTATAAACCATAATGGTGCTTGAACCATAAACAATATAACCTGCTGCAATTTGTTTAAATCCCTCCTGTAAACAATCTTCTAGTGTTCCCGGAGTTCCATCGGGTGTTTTTCTTTTAAATATTGAAAAAATAGTTCCAATACTAATATTTGCATCAATGTTTGATGAACCATCAAGCGGATCAAAGAGAAGCACATACTTACCAAGCTTAAACTTCGGAGGAATATGAATAATATCTTCTTCTTCTTCAGATGCCATTATGCAGAGATGCCCTCCATGATCCATTGCATTAAACATCATATTATGAGCAAAAACATCAAGCAATTTAACTTGCTCTCCCTGTACATTAATATCACCGGTAAAGCCTAAAATATCTGCAAGCCCCGCTTTATTAACTTCGAGAGAAATAACTTTTGCAGCGAGTGAAAGATCATGAATCAGTTTGGAAAGTTCGCCTGTTGCTTCGGGGTGAAGTTTTTCCTGTTCGATAATGAATCGGGCAAGTGTCATGAATTTTAATTTCGGCATGGCAGTACTACCTAAAAATATTTTTTGTACTTATTGGATTAAACAGCTTTAATAATTTCCTGATCTTTATATTGAAGCTGGTATAATTTATAATAAATTCCTCTTTTAGCAAGAAGTTCCTGATGCTTACCTGTCTCACGAATTTCACCTTTATGCATAACAATTATTTTATCTGCACTCTGGATAGTTGATAACCTGTGTGCAATTACGATTGCAGTTCTTCCAACCAAAAGATTTTCTATTGCCTTTTGGATTAACATTTCTGTTTCAGTATCCACACTGGAAGTTGCTTCATCAAGGATAAGAATTTTAGGATCATAAGCTAAAGCACGTGCGAAAGAAATAAGCTGTTTTTGTCCAACACTTAAAGTTGCACCTCTTTCTTTAACAGTTTCATCATATAGACCTGTTAAAGAATTAATAAATTTGTCTGCACCAACGGTTTGGGCAGATTCAATAATTTTTTCAAAGGGAATTTCATCATTTGCCAGATCTATATTTGATCTTATAGTTCCTGAAAATAAAAATACATCCTGTAAAACCGTAGAAATATGTTTTCGTAATTCTCTTTTGTCAAGATGACTGATGTCTTTGCCATCAATAAGTATTGAACCCTTATTTATATCATAAAATCTTGTTAGAATATTTATGATACTTGTCTTTCCGGCACCTGTATGTCCTACAATTGCAACAGTTTCACCGTGATTTATTTTGAATGAAATATCTTTCAGGACATAATCTTCATTGTTATATGCAAACCAGACATTCCTGAATTCAATCTCTCCTTTCATCCCCTCAAGCTTAGAAGGTTTTTCCGGATTTTTAATAAAAGTTTCATTATCAAGAAGTTTAAAAATTCTTTCCGATGAAGCCATTGCTGTTTGCATAATATTATACTTTTCGGAAAGATC
>CAZECH010000389.1:0-3093 GCA_964510675.1 uncultured Ignavibacteriaceae bacterium | reverse complement strand
TTGAACATACCTGGGTGACAGTGAATAAAACCCTGTCGGGATACCTGTGAACAATACCCTTTACAGGTGAGAAAGACTTCTCATGTAAAGGATCGGACTGTTCACTTCTTGTTTCAAGCAATTCTTCAACAACAGGTACTACATTGCGACGAAGGGGATGAGAGGGCTTGGTGTTGTAAATCAGTGAAGCAAAATAGGGGGTTATCCGCAAGGGGAGACGGCCCTTCAGGTTATTTATAGCCATAATCTCCTTCTCGGTCAACTTCATGATTCTCTTCAGATCGTCGATGCCTGTGAAAGCATTGCGAAGCTGCCATTTCCAATCATTCCAGGATTCGATAGTTGTCAGGGGGAAGTATCGGTGCATGAATTCCGAACTCCGGGTGCTAACTGACAGGTTTGGGATTGCGTTTTGCGAAAAAAACGTGGTTTTCGCGCCAGGCTCTTCATCAGAAGAGCAACCCACGAGGCGGCCCTCACAGCGGGGGGGTGCAACCTCATTATTGTTAGCGTTCATTTTTGTCGATGAAAAATTTCATCAGTAGCTTTTAATTTGCTTGGTTTAAATCGTTTTAGTTATAAATAAATTGCGCCAAAAATATATATTCCATAAATACATTGTACCATTCGGCCCATATAAATATTAACATGAAATTTGTTTTATTAACAACACAGATGCCGGCATTGTTCACTTAACATAATAAATGATTGTATGTCAGTCTATTACGCCTGGAGTATCAATACTGTGAATCAGAAGAAAACATATGTTTTCCTGACTGGTTTTCATCCTGGTTTTTAAATCATTTTTCATTTAATACTTAATCTAAACCTTTAATACCTTCTTTTACTTTTAAGAATGCTGTTTATCAATTATTATGCCAGACCTTCACATCTGATTATTATTCGTAACGATTCCGTTCCAAATGCTCCTTTCAGACAAAAAAAGTATGCTTTATAACGCATTATTATAAGTTAAATTATTTGAGTAAAAGAAATATTTCATGCTGATTGTAAGCGGAAGTATTACAATAACCGCATGAATCGCATCAGAGAGGTGGAAATGGAAGACTTAGAGGAGCTTATCTGGGGATAATTACCTTTGCTGTATTCATAATGGCTGTACCGGACAATACTACAATGTAAATGCCTGGCTGTATGGAGGATATATTGAATTCACATAAATTGCTGTTTACTTGATGAACCCTGATTAAATGACCCTGCAGATCGTAAAGACTCACACTGGAACCATGATAATTACCATCCAGAGGAATCTTCATGAGGCTCTCAGTCATTATCACTGTAAGGGGTTCATTCACCCTTATTCTTATGTCAAGGGTGCTGCTGACACCCGAGCCGTCTTCAGCAGAAGCCATAACAGTAACAAGTCCGTCACCGATCCCTGTTACAAGTCCGGAATCATTAACTGTAGCCTGTCCGGTAATATTTACGACCGACCAGGAAACTTCTTTATTTGTGGCAATTTCAGGTGAAATCTCCGTCATAAGCTGAAGCGATCCTTTTTCCGAGGATATAATATTGGAGCCGCCTTCAGCCTTAATGGTTATTCCGGAGACCGGTATCACCTGATTTGAGATAGTAACTTCCAATATTCCGCTTACTGCAGAACCATCTGCAGCGGTAGCTACTGCCGTCACCTTTCCGTCGGTATGGGCAGTAACAAGGCCCGAGATGCTTATCGAAGCCTGGCCCGTGCCACCTGCAACTGACCACATAACCGAACTGTTTGTTGCATTCTCCGGGATTACCCGGGCATTAAGCTGTAAAGTGCCATCGTCAGAAGTGATTGCTGAACTGTTGCCGGCTCCGGTAACTGTAATTCCTGTAACGGGGACCGTGGGAGGCAAACCGTTCCATCCTGCAAGTCTTGCCCACAGCCACCAGGCAGCATAAGCCTTAATGTTGGCATTGAGCGGCTGGGAATGCGCCGAGTTACAATAATACCAGTCAACATTTATTGTATGGCTGTTCTGCCAGAGTGTGGCCCAGTTTCGGTCGGGTGAACCATCGTTGTTGCTGTCATAATCGCAGTTGTCATTCGCTCGTTTGTTCAGATAATAAACATTATCAGGATCATATGACTCGATATCGGCAAAATCGTATAATATTTTATTATTGTTTCTGCAATAGGTCCTGATTTGTTCGTTCCTGAGATTCAGGTTCCCATTGACACCGGTACCATCCAGGTGTCCGGTCATATAAACGAATTTCACTTTCGGGAATTCAGTTTCCAATGAGTTCATCAGGCTCAGGTAGGTGTTTATATTGCTTTCGGTTGCAGTGCTTACCTGGCCGCACCATGCCCACATAACGACATTTACGTTGCTGTTGGCCGGATTTATGAGATAACTGCGGGTCGAGGAGGCCCACGAGGTCCAATCGGGCGCACCCAGATCTGACCCTCCTGTGATACCATTATCATGAATATCGAGAGCACCATTCAGACCACCGTTGTTCCATGCAAATGCAGCACCTTTCCAGTTAGATAGCCCGGTCATTCCGTCAATGATCTGGCTGCCATGTGATGTGTGCTCGTATGCAATATGAAGTGAAGCTCTTGCCTGATTTATGTATATGGCGGGAATGGCATTTAGGTTAGCGCAATTATGGTCAATTATCTGGCCGTAATTGATTATGCAGATCTGCATCAGAAATAGTAATGCAAATAAGTTTTTCACCTTTTTACCGTAATCCCCTCAGCACGAAAATTTCAGGGGTACCAAATATAGAGAATCCCCTGGAAAAATCATAGCAAACACAGAAATTTTTTATGAATAATCATTGGAGCCGGGGCCATCTGAACGCATTCTTTTTATTTTACCCCTCTTTTTCTTTTCATCCAGCCGTTCGGAATTCGATTTTTCAGATGGCGAAGTGGGCTTGCGCGGAGCTCTTTCAGTAAGGCTTTCAGACATGAGAAGCAAAAGCTTCTCAATGGCTTTTTTCCTGTTGTTCAGCTGGGTGCGTTCCGACTGGCATTTTACAACCAGTTCCCCGTCCGAGTTAATCCTGTTCTTTAGTTTTCTGAAAATAATTTCCCGCTCAGAATCTGACAGGCCCGCAGAGAGACCTACA
>CAZECH010000388.1:0-3097 GCA_964510675.1 uncultured Ignavibacteriaceae bacterium | reverse complement strand
AAATTATAAATCTAAATTTGCAATTGGGGTTTATTTTTACCAATTAATAGCAGGTGAATATACCAGTACAAAGAGAATGATATTGTTAAAATAATTATTACGAAATTCGGGACAAGCCATGACCTGTCCCTATAAATTATAAAAGCAAATCTATTCCTCTTCCTCTGCTAATTTTACTTCATTCCAAATCTCAATATGTTTTGTTTCTTTTAGGAAGATTGAGCCGATAATAAAAGTGATTGAAGCAACAGCAATCGGGTAATATAAACCAGCATATATATTTCCTGTCTCGGCTACTATCCAAAGACCAATTAAAGGAAGCAATCCACCAAAAACTCCGTTGCCGATATGATAGGGAAGTGAGAGTGCAGTGTATCTGATCTTTGCCGGAAAAGCTTCGACAAGGTAAGCTGCAATTGGTCCATAAACCATTGTTACAAAAATCACCTGGATAAAAACCAATCCTATTAATTGTAAAGCAACAGGGTTTGTTATTAAACTTCCGAAATCAATATAAGGAAGAACCTGTGTTGCAGGTTGAAGCGATGAATCAACCATTGTTAATGGTGTAAGACTTAAAGCCCCGGTAAGAGGATTCTTCTGGGATATAACAGTAACAACATTAGACCCTACAACTGATTGCATTAAGCTGTAAATAGGAATATAACAAATGGCAGCAATCAGACAGCCAGCCATCATAATTTTTTTTCTTCCGATTTTATCTGACAATGAACCAAAGAAAACAAAGAACGGCATTCCAAGTAAAAGAGCAATTGCAATAATATAATTTGCAGATGTCGGATTAACTTTTAAAATCGCCTGCAGATAGAATAGAGCATAAAATTGCCCAGTGTACCAGACTACACCTTGACCTGCAGTTGCGCCAAAAAGCGAGATAAGAACCTGTTTTAAATTAACCCATTGTGTAAAGGCTTCCTTTAGCGGTTTTGCGGATGTCATCCCATTTGTTTTAATATGTTGAAAGATTGGTGACTCTTTCATCTTTAAACGGATGTATAGAGATATTCCAACGAGTGCAATCGAAATTAAAAACGGAATACGCCATCCCCACGAACTGAATTCCGCAACACTCATTGAATTTTGAACAATAAGAATTACAGCAAGAGAAACAAACAAACCAAGCGTTGCTGTAATCTGAATAAAACTTGTATAAAAACCACGCTTATTATCAGGAACATGCTCTGCAACATAAACTGCCGCACCGCCATATTCTCCGCCAAGTGCCAATCCTTGCAATATCCTGATAATCAATAGAATAATTGGGGCAGCTATTCCAATAGTTTCATAAGTTGGAATAAAACCAATGAGCGCAGTTGAACCTCCCATAATCATTAATGTTACCAGAAAAGCATATTTACGACCTATCAAATCTCCTATTCGCCCAAAGAATAAAGCTCCAAAAGGACGAACAACAAATCCAACAGCAAATGTTGAGAGATAGGCGATAAGAGCAAGTGTGTTATTTCCTTTTGGATAAAAAAGAGGAGATATTATAGTTGCAAGACTACCGAAGATATAGAAGTCGTACCATTCGATCATTGTTCCTACTGACGATGCTGAAATAACTTTCCAGATGCTATAGTCTTTTACAGAATGATTGTAAGCCATCCACGTTTTCCTAGTAATTATTTTAAAATGACGAACCGACTTTAAGATTCAAACTAAGTTATAGTTATTTAAAATGCAATAAGAATTTACATTTGAATGTTTTTTCAGTTTGAATAACGCTTATCCTGTGACTATATTTTGAATGTAAATTTTCAGGATAAACATGCAAACAAAAGTAATTTTAGAAACAAACTTTCCTAAGTTAAATCTTGTAAAGCGCGGGAAAGTAAGAGATATTTATGATGTTGGGGAATATTATCTGATAGTATCCACAGATCGCCTTTCGGCTTTCGACGTTATTATGCTTCAGGGTATTCCTTATAAAGGGAAAGTTCTTACAAAGATTTCGGAGTTCTGGTTTAGCTTCACAAAAAATATTATTCAAAATCATATTGTAACAACAGATGTAAATAAATTTCCTTCAGAATGCCAGGAATATAAAGATGATCTTGAAGGAAGATCTATGCTTGTGAAAAAAGCAGAAGTTGTTCTTATTGAAAGTATTGTAAGAGGTTATATCTCAGGATCAGGTTGGAATGATTATAAAAAAACAGGAAGCATATCGGGAATAAAACTTCCGGCAGGCTTACAGGATTCTGAAAAGCTGCCTGAACCAATCTTCACTCCTTCTACAAAAGCCGAGATAGGTTTGCACGATGAAAATATTTCTCTTGAAGAAGCTGAAAAAATTGCAGGTAAAGAAACAATAAATAAAATGAAAGATACTGCATTAAAAATTTACAAAGCTGTTTCAGATTTCGCTTTAACAAAAGGAATTATTATTGCAGATACAAAAATGGAATTCGGCATTTACAAAAATGAATTAATAATTGTTGATGAACTTCTTACACCTGATTCTTCAAGGTTCTGGCCTGTTGAAAGTTATGAAAAAGGAAAAGCCCAGCAGAGTTATGATAAACAGTTTGTGAGAGACTATCTTCTTTCAATTAAATTTAATAAGCAACCACCACCTCCCATTCTTCCGGAAGAAATTATTAACAAGACAAGCGAGAAGTACAGGGAGATTTATTTTAAGCTAACCGGCGAAAAGCTGAACTAATGTCCCCGGTTCAGATAAAGGTTCTTGAAAAGAAAAACCTTTTTATTAAATGGAATGATGAATCGGAATCTGTAATTAGTCTGGAAAAATTAAGAAAACTTTGTCCTTGTGCTACTTGCTTAACTGAAAGAGAAAAACAGAGCAAAACTTATATTCCTCTTTTAACGGATAACTCAGTGAAGGTTGCAAATATTAATGAAGTTGGCAGTTATGCAATTTCGATAGTGTGGAAAGATGGGCACAGCACAGGTATATATGAATATCCGTATCTTAAAAAACTTGCTGATCAATAGAAAAGATAAATGGTATTACCTAACCAGCTCACAATTTTACGAATAATACTTACCCCGGTGTTCTTATTTTTCTTTCTTTTTTAGAGGTGTGACCTCGTATCATTGTGTAATTAAA
>CAZECH010000387.1:0-3127 GCA_964510675.1 uncultured Ignavibacteriaceae bacterium | reverse complement strand
ACTTTTAATCTGAAATTTAGGAAAATGGAGGTTACACCAAAATTACCATTAGATAAAGTTGAGAATATTACTGAAGGACCTAAAGCAAGTGCACTGAATGCATAACCTTCAGCAATCTTTTGCACAAGAATATTAAAAACATATTGAGGCTGCCTCACATCACTGTTTGTCATTGCATCAAACATGAAATCGAAAGTGCTGCCTGCAAGAGAGATCTCTCTGCCTGTAAAACCAAAATGTAATTCATTAAGAAAACGAGCTATATAAAATTTCCCTCTTGTTGAAGCGAGAATACTTATTGGATAACGGAACTCCCAGTTAATAAATGAGCCTTCAAGAATTTTAACTTTATAATCACCTTTATTATTTCTTTGCCATTTTTCTATTTGAGTAATAGTAGGGTCATCAAGCACTCTTGTATAACCAACCTGGAAAAAATTTCCAAAAGGGACTACATAAGTAAGCTGAATTCCCGCTGTAGCATATAAATTATTATGATTCTCATCCTCTTTTATTTCAGTTACTGCATCAATAGAATTGAAAAAACCACCGGAGAAGCCAAGTATATGAAAGTTTGCTTCAACAAAATTTGTCTCAAGAGGACCAGAATAGGGAGTTCCGCTTCCCAGAGAAATACCAATATCTTTTTTAAGAGCAAAACCAAACCGCTCACCTCCAAAAATCTGTAAGAAAGGATTTATATATTGAACAGTAGAAGAAATCTGTGTTGCAGTTGGTGGTGCGATCAATTTTCCAAAACGCATTTTTTCAAAAACCCTGCTGAAGACACTTCCATAGTGAATATCTTCTTCGAGATTAATTTTGAAAGGGAAAGTAGTAATCCTTGCTCTTGTTTCAGGAGTAAATGCAAGGAAAGGGTAAAGTGCTCCTTTTATTGAAACTGTCTGGTTGTTCGGATCTCGGAGATCAACTATTATTTCGGCTTTTGGATCGGGAGGATCAATAAATATTTCCAATTGAATTTTCAGAAAAAGACTATCATCCAGAGGTTCCATCTGATAGAAAAGGATTTGCTCTTCTTCGTCAAATTGGGCAAAAACCATCGATGTGTTTGTTATAGCGACAACGATAAAGTAGAAAAAAGCAAGTCTGAGAAAATTCATTTAAGTAACTCATTGAAATTCATAATCTTAAGGGTAAATATTAAGAAAATAATTTTCCCTTTAAAGTGATGTACCAACTTTGATCCTAATATTTGCAAATATCGAAATAAGTCCGAATTTCCCATCTTTCATAGTTGAAAATATTGCTGAGGGTCCTAAAGCAAAGGAACTGAATGCCCAGCTTTGCGCAATTTTTTGAACAAGAACATCAATTAAAAATTGTGGTTGTCTTACATCACTATGAGGCATAACATCAATTCTCAAGTCAAATGTGCTGCCTGCAAAAGAAAGTTCTCTTCCGGTAAAACCTATGTGTATTTCATTTACGTATCTTGCAAGATAAAATTTCCCCCTTGTTGAAGCAAGAATACTTATTGGATAACGGAATTCCCAATTGAAGTAAGAACCATGTAAAATTTTTGATTTTAATTCATCAGTGTCATATTCCCTATAACTGGCACTGTCTTGTGCATTAATAGAACCTAAAACATCCATATAACTTATCTGAAAGAAATTTCCAAAAGGTACTATATAACCAAGCTGGAAACCGCCTGCTGTATATAAATTATTATGATTCTCTTGCTGCTTGATATCAGTGATCTCATTTATTTTTGTAAAGGCGCCGCCGAATAAACCAAGTATATGAATGTTGCCTTCAATAAAATTAGTTTCTAAAGGGCCGGAATAAGGTGTGCCTAATCCTATTGAAAATCCGATATCATTTTTTATCGGAAGCCCGAATCTCTCGCCGCCAAAAAACTGCATAAAAGGATTAATATATCCCATTGATGAAGAAATTTGTGTTGCGGTTGGTGGGGAAATAATTTTATTCACCCGCATTCTTTCAAAGACTCGTGTGAACACGCTTCCATAATGAATATCTTCTTCGAGATTAATTTTAAAAGGATAAGTGATAATCCTTGCGCGTATTTCAGGAGTTAAAGCCAATAATGGGTAAAGTGCACTTTTAATTGATAGAGTCTGATTATTCGGGTCACGCAGGTCAACAATTACTTCAGCTTTTGGATCCGGAGGATCAATAAAAAGTTCTTCCTGGATTTTAATGAAAAGGCTGTCATCAAATGGCTCCATCTGGTAAAATAATATCTGCTCTTCATCTTCTGTTTGGGCTTCTATATAAAACAGAGGTAAAACCGAAATAATCAGCAATACACGGAGGGTAATATGTTTCATTTTTAATCTGTTGCTTATTTTGAAAAATCTGTAAAAATAAATGAATCACCCACCTGCACACGGTCCTTCGATCTCTCATCCACAACAGTGAAAAAGAAATTTGTTTTATATCTTCCCTCGGCGTCCCTCAAATCCCCATATTTATCAAGCCATTCATCAAACCTTGTTTCATTCGCAGCAAGGTTCAAAGAAACATTATAAACGGGGTTTCCTTTACTATCTTTTACAGGTCCCGTTACAGAAATTGGCCCTGAATATGTAACCTTTAATTGGTCAGGCCTTTCATCAACAATTGAAACTGTAAAAACAGTTATTCTCTGTAAATCTCTTACGTAAATATTAGAACCACTCATCTTAGTTGTTACTTTTTCAATCTTAACATTTGGTGGCCGGTTAGGAATAACTTTTACTTTTTCTTCCTGGCTTCCAAACTTTACAACTACCTCGGTTTGGTCTGTAAGATCAAATGTTTTTTCTTCTCCCGGCTGAATAACAGCAACTGGTTTATTAATATTTTTAGGATCATAAATATATGTAGGGACACTTCCCGTATTTTTTGCTTTATTCCAGGTATGCTGAATGAATATTTGCGAAACTGAAATCGGCAATTGCATTAAGTTTTGTTCTTTACTGATTTCTTCAGGAGGAATCTCTTTTACTTTTTCAGATAGAGTTTCTATTTGTTTGTTAAGGGAAGCAAGCCTTTCTTTTAGTTCTACATTCTCAACTTCAACATCCGGATCAATTTCAATTGAAAATTTTATATTTTGTGCATAAAGAGAATCGAGCTGTGCAACAAGAGAATCTCT
>CAZECH010000386.1:0-3129 GCA_964510675.1 uncultured Ignavibacteriaceae bacterium | reverse complement strand
GGGAACTGGTCTCCCCAGTGGAGTGTATTTCTATCGAATACAGGTTCGTCCATTGGACTCCGCCGTCGGACCTGATTCCAGGGGCGGCGCAGGGGATCCTTCAGGAAGGCCAGGACAGGGTTTTGTGGAGACGCGCAAGGCGTTGCTATTAAGGTAATCAGAGGGCTATTGTGCTATGAAGGCCTGGGTGTTTTTCGTCCTTTGCTTGGTGTGTCTGTCAGGCTGTTCCGATCTTGGAGCCGGGTCAGACGCCGGGTGGATTACATACGATTTACCGTATGGCCACATATCTCTGCCTGCCGAGTTGGCGCCGGTGCGGGGTGCCGGCGTGCCGCCAAGGAATCCCGAGTATGTGGGGGTTGTGAACAACCAGACACTTACGGTACAATTCTGCAATTACGAATCTTCATGGGACATACAACTCCGGGACTACCAGGAGCAGTCTACAACAGTGCAAGGGCGCAGAGTCGTGTTGTTTGAGTGCATCGGAGTGTTCCATGTGTACGATTCTCACTTCAGCACAATGGTTGGGATAAGAGCATATTTTCGGCCTGATGGAAATCCGGTCGTCGTTCTCGTAGAGATACGCAGTCCTGAGGCCAGGGATCTTGCGGTGTCCATCTTGATGACGATGCGGCCATAGCCGGGCATCGAGAGAGAGGCCTTTTTTTTCGGGGCCCTCCTTCCTATATAACTGTTTCAGCGTTGGTCCAATGTGCATCGGCCACGCCCTTTCGCACGTGTCTGTCCTCGTAGCTCAGTAATGGATAGAGCGACGGTTTCCTAAGAACTGGAAATACGCTCATCCGCTCTGCATTCCGCACTTTTTGATCCTCGTGGGAAAAGTGGTTGCACTTTCTGTGTGATCCTCAGCACTATGCGTGGCGTTCATCATAGCTATATTGCAAATGGGGAGGACCGTCATGCGCACAATCTCAATTTCAAAACGTGGAAGCGTCTACTATTTCTGGTCAACGTTGCCCGATGGCCGCCGGAAGAATACTGCATTCATGGTTCCACCAAACAGGTTTATCCAACCAGATCAATCTGGCCCATGAGGGGATTTGGGAAATACACGTGATCTCCCCATCTGTCTTGCGTCCTTGGACGGGTTGGCCCCTCAGCTATTAATACATGCTCACGCTCGCTTTTCCGAACCCTCGGAGAATAATTTGACTTTCCGCGCTGGGCTGGGTACCTTCGGGAGCACACTGCTTTGTCACGCGACGGCTGCACACAAGGGGGGGACGCCTTTCTGAAACTGAAGGATTCTCAAACCGAAACGCGCCTTTCGCGGTGCAGGTGAACCGCCATCGTTGGCTGTCACGAAGGAGGTCGCTGTGCTACGCAATCTTCTAATACCCTTTACGATGCTGGCTCTGTCCTCGTCGCATGGCGCGTTCGCGCAGGATCAGCGGGCCGAAGCACCCATTCGCGCCATCATCGCGGCGCAAGTCACTGCCTGGGACGCTGGCGACGGCACCGCCTACGCAAAGGATCTCGCACCTGACGCGTCTTTCACCAATCTCTTCGGCATGGTGATGTATGGCGCGCCTGCCTTCGCCGAGCGCCATCGTCAAATCCTTGCCACGTTCTACAAGGGCACAACAAAGCATCACGCGATTCGTCGTATCCGTTTCGTTACGCCAGATGTGGCCATCGTAGACATCGACAACGAAATTCGCGGGGTGAAGACGATGCCTGCTGGAATTCCAGTGCCGCCGGACGGAATCGTCAAAACTCAACTGATGGAAGTCTTCGTCCGGCGTAGCGGGCGGTGGTGGGTCGAGGCATATCACAACGTTGACACGAAGCCAGCGAATTGAGCATGCGGGTGAACTCCAACGTTAGGCGGTTTCAAGCGGCGTGGCCGAGGCGGGCTTGGGCTTCGTATAGGTCGTGCGCAACCTGGAGGTTCATCCAGAACTCGGATGCGGTGCCAAACGTTCGGCTGAGTAAGATCGCGGTTTCAGCTGTGACATCGCGCTTGCTGTTAACAAGCGTGTTCACGCGCTGAATTGGGACGTGCATCCGGTTGGACAGTTCGACCTGAGTTATTCCCATCGGCAGGAGAAACTCCGGCAGAAGGACTGCCCCGGAATGGGAGGGGGTACGCTTCTTAGGAATCATGATGTACCTATGAATGATGGTCCACGATCTTGACGCGTTTCGAGTTATTTCCGGTCCATTGGAAGATAACGCGAAACTGATCATTGATCCATCTACTCTGATATGCGCACAGGTTCCCTCTGACTCTTTCCGGGCGATTGCTTGGCGGCACCCGAAGATCATCTAGCTCATGGGCCGCAATGAACAAATTGAGTTTTCGGCAAGCGACAGGCCAAAACGCTCGTAACACTCGCCGAGCGGCCTTGGTATCTTCACCATTGGAGTCGTCTTCGGTAGTCTGGTCGCTGAAGTCAAGGATCATGCTCGATCATACCGCTTGAACATATACTGTGCAAGGGTAAAGTATTTGTCGCCAGAACCGCCTGGCAAGCGGCTGCACCTGACGCCGCGCGAGGGACATACGGAAATTGTCCGCGATCATTTGCGAAGGGCTATAGTTGTTTCTTTCAGTACGCACGACGGTCTTCGCGGCGAAGGTGAGCCGAATCGTTCGGCGTCAACGAAGAGAATGTTCACATGAGTAACCAAAATGTGTCTCAAGGCGCGAGAGTGCGGTTGCTGTCCGCGGGAGTAGCTGGGTGGTTCGTGTATCTGGTAATCGATTTTCTGGTACACGCTGTATTCTTAGCTCAGTGGTGGCGGGCGACCGCGAGCTACTGGCTGCCACCTCATGAACTGTTTAGTCGACTTTTATTTGGGTACGCGTCGTTTGCGATCTACTGTGTTGTGTTGGCTTGGTTGCTCATGCGCCTCTTTGGTGATAGCCTGAATCTGTTAATTGGTCTTCGATTTGGCGTGATCGCTGGACTCGTATCTGGACTCGGTTCTGTACTGGGAACCTACTCGGCGTTTCGCATGCCGCCTTCCGCTCTGGTGGTTTGGCCGGTATCGATTCTTCTGGCCTCGACCTTCGCGGGCGGAGTTATGTCTTGGGTTCTAATTGCCGTGCGCCCGTGGCGACGAGTTGGGATTGTCATTGTGGCAGCAGTGGTACTGTTT
>CAZECH010000385.1:0-3157 GCA_964510675.1 uncultured Ignavibacteriaceae bacterium | reverse complement strand
GCTTAAGGAAATTGAAACTTCAGTTAATGAAGAGCTTAGACAAAACTATGAATTGCAGCATCACCGAAGTATTCCTTTTGATGAAGCAAAGAAAATGGGTGCACTGATGTTCTTTGGTGATAAATACGGCGACAAAGTTAATGTTGTTCAATTTGGAGAATTTACAAAAGAGTTTTGTGGAGGAACTCACGTTAAAAATTCTTCACAGATAGGTTTGTTCAAGATAATTAGTGAAGCATCAACTTCCAGCGGAGTAAGAAGAATTGAAGCTGTAACCGGTTTGGGTGTTGAAAGATATATTCAATCACAAATGGAGCATTTAAAATCTTTTGAAGAAAAAATTTCCCAGCTTCATGATGAAAAGAAAAAGCTTGAGAAAGAACTATCGGAATTAAAATTTGAAGAGAAGAAAGGACAGATTTCAACTGTTCTTAAAAACTTTTCTGAAATAAACGGGATAAAAATTTATAAAGCACAAGTCTCCGTAGAAAATAATGATGAGCTTAAATCGCTTGGCGATGAATTAAGAGAAAAGACCAAAGGCTCCGTAGGGGTTTTATTTTCTGTAATTGATAATAAAGTTGGAATTGTATGTGTAGTAACTGATGATCTAATTAAAGAAAAAAAACTAAGTGCAGGAAAAATTGTTGGAGAACTTGCAAAACTTGTCGGCGGCGGCGGCGGCGGGAAACATCACCTTGCAACTGCGGGTGGAAAAGATATTTCTAAAATTCAATTTGCATTAAATAAAACCGAAGAAGTTATAGGAAGCTTTCTTAATATTTAACAGAGGAGAACAAAACAATGGATCACAATTTAGTTACTACCGCTTTTACAATTGATGGATATAGGATAAAACAAAATCTTGGTGTTATAAGAGGAATAATCGTAAGATCACGTTCAATATTTGGAACTATAGGTGCTGGATTTCAAACATTAGTTGGAGGCAATATTTCTTTATTTACCGAGTTATGTGAAAAAACAAGAAAAGATTCTTACGAATTAATGATTGCACATGCAGAACAAATCGGTGCGAATGGAATAATTGGTTTCAGGTATGATGCAAATGAAGTTATGTCGGGAGTTACGGAAGTACTTGCTTATGGAACTGCAGTGATACTTGAAAAAGTTTAATGAGTAAAACACGTATAAAATATATTTGCTCAAACTGTGGATATGAATCACTCCGATGGCTTGGTAAATGCCCCGAGTGTGATAACTGGAATACTTTTACGGAGGAGATAGTTGAAACAAATAAAAAGAAACCCGTTGCATATAAAGGGACGCTGAATCTAAAAAAAATAGATGAGCTTGAAGGTGTTGAAAAAAACCGGATTGTTACAGGGATCGGTGAACTCGACAGAGTTCTGGGTGGCGGTTTTATTCCCGGTTCTGTCATTCTGCTTGGCGGTGATCCGGGCATTGGTAAATCAACTCTTGCAATGCAGGCAGCTTCCAAAATAAATAATAAGGTTCTTTATATAACCGGCGAAGAATCAACTGCACAGATTAAAATGAGGGCGGCAAGACTTAAAATACAATCCGATAATTTTTATGTTCTTGCAGAAACAGATTTAAATATTATTCTTGCATCAATCAATTCTCTTTCACCCGCTTTTGTTGTTATAGATTCTATTCAAACAATGTACAGAAGTGAACTGGAAAATTCTCCCGGGACAATAACACAAATAAGAGAATGCACATCTCATCTGATGGAGACCGCAAAGAAAAGTGAAGTTGCAATTCTTATAGTCGGACATGTAACTAAAGAAGGATTCATTGCCGGGCCAAAAGTTCTTGAGCATATAGTTGATACGGTAATTCAATTTGAAGGTGAATCACAGCATTCATTCAGAATTCTGAGAACACAAAAAAACCGTTTCGGTTCAACAAACGAAATTGGAATTTTTGAAATGCATGAGGATGGATTGACCGAAGTTAAAAATCCAAGTGAATTATTTTTAAGTGAAAGAGATAAAGATATTTCCGGTTCAGCTATAACAGCAAGCATTGAAGGCACAAGACCAATTTTACTTGAAGTACAGGCTCTAGTTACGCCATCAAGCTTTGGAAATCCGCAAAGAGTAGCAACAGGATTTGATTACAGGAGGCTATCAATTCTTCTTGCTGTTCTTGAAAAAAGGAGCGGACTCAGGTTATCTGCAAATAATGTTTTTCTTAATATGGCAGGAGGTGTAAAGATAGACGAGCCTGCTGTTGACCTTGCAGTATGCTGCAGCATAGCATCAAGCTTAACAGACAAATTGATTACAGCTAAAACCGTTTTAATTGGAGAAGTCGGGCTTGGCGGTGAGGTAAGAAGTGTAAACCATATTGAAAAAAGAATACAGGAAGCTCAAAAGCTGGGATTTGAGAAAGTAGTGATTCCGTATAATAATACAAAAGGATTAAAGAACTATTCATCAATTAAAATAGTTGGAGTTGAAAGCTTAACTGAAGCAATAAATGATTTAATAAAATAAGGTAACCCTAATAGATTACTTTTTTAATTTTTCTTTTGTTTTCTTCATTAATAATACTATCTTATTTATGCGGTATTAATATCCGCTTTCATTTTTGTGTAACTTTCGTTAGAGGTAGTTAGTGAGTACTAAATTGTTCGTGGGAAGTCTTCCCTGGGCAGTTAACGATGACATCCTGAAAGCCGCTTTTGAAGCTCATGGTAAAGTTGTTTCTGCCAAAGTTATTACCGATCGTGAGACCGGCAAATCAAGAGGATTCGGTTTTGTTGAAATGGAGAATGAAACCGACGCTAATAGTGCGATACAGGCTCTTAACGGAGCTGAACTTAAAGGCCGCAACATTATTGTTAGCGAAGCAAAACCAAAGAAATAAAAAATTACTTGGTACTTCTTCGATCCTTTTGAGCGCTCGCTTGAGCGCTTTTGTTTTTTAAAGCAATCCTCCTAATTGAAGGGACGAGACACTCTTAAGATCAGAATTCTCAGTTGAAAACAAAAGAGTTGATACTTACCCTAAAGTTGTTGTTATCTTTATGATTTAATTTCCAGGCAAATTCAAAGGTAAGAGGAAGCAATGCATGCCCAATACCAAATCCAATTTCATAAAATGGATTTTTAAAAACCTGTTGTGGATAATTTAAAATGGACCTACTCTTATCACTTATATCCGTATA
>CAZECH010000384.1:0-3159 GCA_964510675.1 uncultured Ignavibacteriaceae bacterium | reverse complement strand
AAAACAATGCTCCGGTGACAAAAAAGAATGACAGCAAAACGGTGGTAAATGCCTTTGTAATGGCAATTTCAGGCACACGCTTTCGGAAGATCTCGACCGTTCTTCTTCCTGAAGCAATTGCGTGGATCTTGAGGATCGTGAGAACTGCAGTCGTTGTCTTGATGCCGCCACCGGTTGATCCTGGAGATGCGCCAATCCACATAAGACAAATGAGCAAGAAAAGCGTCGGCACGGTACATGAGCCAGTGTCAAGGATGTTGAAACCAGCCGTCCGAGAGGTTACTGAATGGAACACAGACGCGAGCATCTTGTCTTTGAAGGAGAGATCGCGGAGAGTGCCGTTCTGTTCAAGAAGAAGAAACCCCACGGAACCACAAACAAGCAAGACAACACTTGTCAGAAGAACAAGCTTTGAGTGAAGGGACAGCCTACAGCGAGTACGCTTTGCGACGGCCGTAATTATCTTTGTGCCGATGTTTGAAAGGACAGGAAAGCCAAGGCCGCCGACAACAATCAGTGACATGATTGTGGATAACAAGCCAGTATTCGATCGAAGCACACCTTCCGCAAGATTATCAGTCGTGAGCGTGAAGCCGGCATTACAGAACGCCGATATCGAGTGAAAGGCAGAAAACAACAACCGATCTCCTTCACCAACAGACCAGGCATTTCCGATGAATTCATACAACGCATAAGTCCCGATTCCTTCGATCGTGAACGTAACGAGAGCAATTTGCACAATTGTCTTCTTGATAGCTCCGAGGCTGTCCTCACCAAGAAGCGTTTGCATGTTTGAATACTCCTTCAGGCGTGCTCCTCCGCCGAGAACGAAGGCAAAGAAGGTCGTCAACGTCATGATGCCTAATCCGCCGACCTGGATTAATATCATCAGCACCAAATGACCGAACGGCGTGAAGTTGGTCGCCGTGTCAACAACAATGAGGCCGGTAACACACACAGCGCTCGTTGCGGTGAAGAGCGCGTCAACAAATGAAATGGATTGAGAGACGGTTGCTCGCGGCAGAAGCAGCGAGACTGTTCCTACGGTGACCAGTATGAGAAAACTTAGAAGGATAAGCATTGATGGCTGAACATTGCTCGTCATCGCGCGCTTGCCGTAACGCAACAATGCCGGCACAAACGTACACGCCACAAACACTTGGGTGATGGCGAGGTAGATGCGTGCAAGGGCGTCGGGGGTCAACTGGGAATTGAAGGAAAGCAGCAGTGCTTCAAGCTGAGTGGATAGCAGAAGGTAGAGTAGGATGGACATCAGCAAAGCCTGCTCAAACCATCGTGAGCGGATATGGTCAAGACGCTTGCGGGCCAACGCGAGTTTCAACGCGCCTTGGAGCACAAATCCGTAGAGTATGACTACGTTAAAAAAATGAGCTCGTTCCTCCCATTGGTCGGAAAGGTAGAAGCCGACCTCCGCAAGCAACAGTCCGAGTGCAGACAATGCAAGGAAGAGAACGCCAACATTGATGACTCGTACCAGCTGTTCCCGGTGCCGGGCAATAAATGAAGTGTCTTCCCTGCGTTCAATGTGCCGCCTTAGAAAGCGAATCAGGAATTTCGACATGTCGGTTACGCCGTGAGAGGGAGCACAGGCCGCGCGATCCTTAGATGAGTGTAGCGATTCGCTTTCCGAAATCATATCAGCTATAAGGATGAAAGAGTAGTTAACCCCTCGACGTCGCAGGTCTGTCCCTGAGCCGGGATCATATGTTCGGGGGATAAGCTATCGGTCATCGTGTTCCCGGGGAGGGTATTCCTGAAAGCGGTTGATGGCCAATCCTCCCGAATAACAGTGGAAAATACTGGGATTAGCTACTCTTTCAATCCATTGATCGATTACAATTGGAAGGGTTCCTCTGTATACTTTGTCCCGGCAGGGTACACAAGGAATCTTTTGAAGAGGCACCCGGCGTTACATGTCAGGTGTTAATACAGGCAGGTCGATATGGTAGGAACCCGCGAAGAACCGTTGTTTCGAACAATGCTGGAGGCCACAGTGGAAGCACCGCACAACATCGAAACCTACGACGCGAGGGACAGTGAATACTGTCCGGCATGCGGCCATACCTGGGCCTTTGGTGGTCCGGCGCATTACTTTGACTGCCGTTACTTTGCCCTTGACGATGATCGGGACGAGGAGCCATTGGTTCGTATGTGGGCAACGAAACGCGACGCGGCCGTTATGTCATGGCTGCACATCAATTTATGATTGCTGGCAGGACCACATGCAATGCATACGCTCAATCCAACAGCGCGCTTCTTAATCCTTGCAGTCCTGGGGATCGTGGCAGGAGTAATCATAACGTCATGTCTCCAAAACGAGATGGCGACGTATGGAAGAAGAAGAATTGCTCAGGTAACAAAGGAGCTGACGGTCGTACAGACAGGTGTCCAGGGACAATACGCCACTGCATGGCAGACGTTTAAGAGCAAATCCGAAGCCCAGATCAGGGCAAATGAAATGAGAATCATCACGTATAAGGCGCAGAGGGCCTCAGCGAGTACAACGTTTCGTCCGATTTATGACAAGCGGGTAGCGGAGCTTGAGCGAAGAAACATCGCCCTTCAAGGCAAGCTCAACGACTTCAAGGGCGATAGAATGTTTCAACCGCTCCCTTGAACTCATCAAATTGCGGTTTCCTCCCAATAATTGGATCTCTCTCCCTCCAGCATTCCCATCCTGAATGGTTCTGTTTCTCCTTTGCCCGGCCAAAGCGCGGAGGGCGGTAGAATACATCCACCCCATCGCTCATCGCCGGCAGCACGACCGACGGAAGATCGGCACAATCGCAGTGCTCGATCGCGGCCATGGATGCCTGCCTTGCCGACTTCACAGAGTTCAGCGTATACTCATAAACACTCAGAAAAGCGCGTAAGAACTTCTGCACGCGGTCTACATCGTACACTGCGACGCTCACCGTTGTGAGAATTTGCCCTTTAAGTATGTCAAAAGCCAGGCGGGCATATCTTCTTGCAAAAGTATGCACATCGACATCCCGAAAACCGAGGTCCATTCGTTCCAGCGAGCGTAGGTCGAGGTATGATAAATGAAGATTATCGGGAGATGCGATGATGTATCGCGCAGCTGTTCCGAGTGCGCCGATGGTGTAGGGTGTGCAGCCAAAACAAGTGGAGAGTACA
>CAZECH010000383.1:0-3159 GCA_964510675.1 uncultured Ignavibacteriaceae bacterium | reverse complement strand
AAAGCGGAATCCAATGCTGAAATCCTGAAATTAATAATGCTATTGTTAGTAATTCCCGGATAAATAGGTATCCAATTCTCATTCTCTAACCGGTATTCGGAAGGAACATCCTTTCCGTATCGTACTCCATTCTTAATGTAATAAAATGTAAACTTTGGTAAAAACCATGTCTGTGAATTACCTCCATTCCAGGCAAATGAGAAAAGATCTTTGTCTTCCGGGGGCAGACTTCTGTCACTCGAAGTATCAAATTCAACTTTAACCGGAAGGTCCGTTGTCCCATATAATTTTTTACCATTTGGAAGAGTTGCCATAATTTCCAGCGGGTAATTTGTTTGGGCAGAAAAATCACTTATATAATAAAAATGCAACGGAGTTTTATATCTCGAAGTATCACTTCTTGCAATGCTTGTATCGTGCATGAAAAAAACATTTTCACCTTGTATTAATCTTATATCCGCTCCCTGAACTGAAGGATCAGTATTGTTTAGATAAGGATCAAACCCTTCAACATCGTAAGATTTTTGCAGTACAGCAGTTTGAATAGAGGAATCGGTATTAATAATACTATAGAGAATATATTTTTCCTGGAAGTTAGTCTTTGGACTAAAATTTTCTTCGCATGAGATTGCCAGTATAACCAAAACTAAAATTGATATTATCCATATCGAAGCTTTCATAATTCAACTCTCAAAGTTGCTGTGGGGAGTATCGGCAGCATATTAACCTGTTCTCCTGTACTTCTATCAAAATAGAATATATTTTTTCTGTCATATACATTAAGAACATTCACACTTATCGAAATCTTTGCAAAATAGATTTCAATTTTTTTTGTAATTCCCATATCCAGGCGATGGTAAGTAGGAAGCCTACCGAGGTTTCTATCACCTAAAATTGTAAATGGAATATAATTACCAAAGAGGCTGCCTACATTAAATAAGTCATCGAGGTAAAGCTTGTCATAGTATCCAACAATTTGTGTATAAGGAAGACCGGAGTTGTAAAACCAGCTTATACTTGTTTCCCAACCACTGCCAAAATTCAAAGTTAAATTTAAATTCACATTATGCCTGGAATCATATTTTGGATATGATACCCAGTTATTTATTTCTTTATATGCCCAGCTAAGCGAGTATGATGCTGTTGCTTGAACTGATGGGCTTTGAAAACTGAACATAAATTCTGAACCGTATGATTCACCTTTGCCGGTGATGAAATCGGGATCGTTTGCCTGAGATTTATTATCATTTTGTTCTGCGGTATTTTTAAGCCTCTTGTAATAAGTTTCTATGATAAAGTTGTAATTACTAAAGGAATTAAATTCAAGTCCTAAAACATAATGAATAGCTTCAGAAGGTTTCAGATAATCAGGAATTATTGACCAAGGTTCGAATAACGAAATTACTTCATTTTCATTTGTCAGAGTTATTAATTCCTGGGTGTAAATACCCCAGGCTCCTTTAATTAATAAATTTGGAAGAAAGTTGTACGTTAAACTAATTCTGGGTTCAAAGATTGAACCTCTTTGCTGTGTAAGTGTTAATACATTCAATCTTGTTCCTACATCTGCACCGAAGGATTCCCATTGAAGAAATTTGTATTTGCTATAAAGAGAAAAATTTAAAGCTCTGTCTTTAAGATCAGTAATACCACCCTGCAGGTTTTCAAAATATAATTCTGTTTGAACTGATTTTATGTTGTATCCAACCTGCAATTCGTTGCGATTGTTATCAATAAAAGTAAAATCGGATTTTAATGTGATATCTGTAACTATATTTTTTCGTGGTTTTGCAATGCTTTCCTTGGAAAGAACTTCACCATTAAAACTGCTGATAGATAAATTAGATTCGGAATAAATAGGCAATTTCTCCCACTCCTGAAACAGGTATGCGCCATAAATATTATTTGACCAGCTATAATCAGCATTTTCAAGATTATCATTCTTCAACTGGTCTGCACTGTTGAAACCATGTATGAAAAATTTTGATAGATTTTTTGTATCGGTGCTTGTATAGTTGAATTTGAAAGATAGATCATGAAAATCAAATGGAGCATCCTTATAATTAAGAAATTTTTTCAAGATATCTTTGAAAAAACTCTTTCTTCCTGTTATGATGAAAGAACCTATAGACAATGGTCCTTCGATTGAAGCTTTGGCAGTTAGAAAACTCATAGCGGCACTACCGGAATATTTAGTTTTATTTCCATCCTTTGTAACAAGATTAAGAACGGATGATAATTTGCCTCCGTATTGTGAAGGGAATCCTCCTTTATAGAATTCGAGCGAATTTATTGTTTCAGGGTCAATTATACTGAACAAACCTAAGGCATGAAACGGATTATATACCGTTACACCATTATAAAGAATAAGATTTTGATTACTGCTGCTTCCGCGAACGTAATATCTTGCTGTAACATCACCCGTAGATTGCACACCCGGAATAAACTGCAAGGATCGTAATATATCTGTCTCAACTCCTTTTGGTAAAGATTCGATTTTGCGTATATCCATTTTCTGCAACCCCAGGTCTGTTTCATTCGGGTTTTTATATTTCTCACCAATTTTTTCTATAGCTTCCATTTGAATTTCACCGGTTGAAAGAAAAATTCGCACCTGGGTTATTTCACCTGGTTTTATTCCTGCTTCTAAAGTCTTTGCTTTATATCCTACAAAAGAAACTTTTACAGAATAAGTATTAGGCGGAATTCCTGTTATTACAAAATAACCATTAGCATCCGTTGATGAGCCAATTAAAGTATTTTCCAAAACAATGTTTGCAAATGGTAAAGCTTCCTCTGAAAGAGAATCTAAGACGGTACCCCGTAAAGTCCCGGTTTCTTGTGCGTTACTTTCACCTGAAAGGAGTGTGAATGACAGAATTAGAATACGAAGGATAGTTCTAATAAGCATTATTTCAGTGTAAATTCTATAAGTAAATACAACTGTGAATCAATTGTTGGTCTTACTGATTCACAACAGTCAATTCCTCAACAAAAGTTTCCCAAACATAATTTGATTAGGTATAAGATACAATATTATTATAAGCTAGATATTATTATAAAAATTGAATGAGTAGGTTGATACCTCCTGAATTTATTACAGTGTATTTAATTAATCAGTTGGTTTAATAACTGCATTTTTATTTATTTTAAATCCTG
>CAZECH010000382.1:0-3172 GCA_964510675.1 uncultured Ignavibacteriaceae bacterium | reverse complement strand
TCAAATACAGCAATCTTATAATTTCTGATGAAATAAAAACCGGTAATAAAATTAATATTTCTGTTGAAGTACAAAATATAAGCCAAATTGCAGGTGATGAAGTAGTTGAACTTTATATAAAGGATGTCGAATCTTCTCAACCAACAGCTATTCATTCATTACAGGGTTTTAAAAGAATAAATTTGCAGCCCAAGGAAAAAAAGGTTGTTGAGTTTGTATTAAATCCAAAACAATTATCTGTAATTAAGATTGTTGATGATGATAGGGTCAAACACATTGTTGAGCCCGGGCTATTTGAAATTTCAGTTGGCGGTTTACAACCCGGTACAGAAGCACCATCAACTGAAGTAATAACAAAAGAAATTAGATTAACAGGTGAGAATTATTTTGTGGATTGAAAACCCAAGTAACAAAATTTCAGTCAAGTAATTATCATTTGTATTGATACAATTTCATAGGTTGTATTTCTTTTTTCTGCAGATAATTTATTAATTCATCAGGGACTTTTGAATTAAATAAATCATTTGCTTCATTAGAATAATCTCTTGCATCCGGAATCATACGCACTTCATTTTCCACCTGTGCACAATTACAGCATTTTCACAGCGATTAATACTAAAAAATAAACGGAGTTATTACGGTGATATTCTTTTTAAAATGAAAATATTTTTTGAAGAGATAAAAAAAGTTTGAATAGTAATAATAATCAAAGTTGATTTCCCCTTTATAAATTGGTTTCATCATTTGGAGGTTAAATGAGTTATTGCAGAATAGTCTTTCAGGAGTTTAAAACTCTTGTTGATTCTCTGATAATAAATTCTGTATCAAGAACTACTTTCTCAACAGGCAATAAAACTGATGATTCAATATTACGAATTAATATTTCTGCGGCTTTTCTGCCAATCTCTCGTTTAGGAGCTCTTATTGTTGTTAAAGGAACTGGGTATATTTTTGCATAATAGATGTCATCATTGCCAATAATGGATATATCATCAGGTACTTTAATATTTAATTCTTTAAGGGCTGTCATTACAGCCAAGGCCTGCTGGTCATTAAAACAGACAATAGCACTTGGATAATCGCTTCGATCTTTATTCCTAAAATATTCTATAGTCTTAGTATGACTTTCTTCATAATGTGAACCTACTGATATGATCATATTACTATTGAAAGCCAAGGTGCTTTCACTAAAAGCATGACGGAAGCCTTCAATACGTTCTTGTGTATGAGAAGATTGCGGGGGACCTGCAAAATGAACGATCTTTTTATGACCACTATCTATTAAATATTTAACTGCTTTTTTAATGGCCTTTAAATTATCTATTGCAACAACATTCGCCTGAATTCCTTTTACTTCTTCAAGTAAAACGAAAGGATAATTAATCATTTTCAGCTTAAAGAGATGTTCTATTTCTGTTGTCCCTTCTACTATTGGGGCTATAATTATTCCCTTTATATCCTTAGCAGAAAAAAGATGAGAAAACTTTTTTTCACATTCGTGATCGTCTTCCGAACTTGTAATAATAACAGAGTAACCTTTATTGTTTGCATACTCCTTCACACCTGTAGCTATTGAAGTATAGAACGGATAACTTAAATCCTTTATTATGATACCAATGCTTTTATCCCGACTACCATTCTTTAAATTCCTTGCAACTCCTTTAGGTCGAAAGTTTAATTCCTTCATTACTGTAAGAATCAGATCCCTGGTTCCAGGTTTTACAGAATTTTTAGCATTTATTACAGCCGAAACGGTTCCTTTTGAAACCCCCGCCTGTTTGGCAACTTCTGCAATAGTTATTCTTTTCATTAAACTTCTCAAATTACTTTTGAGGAAATCACCATGTTAAGATCTAACATGTTTAAATGTTAAAAATATTACTTGGTGATGGAAAATTAAATAAAAGATGGACAATTACCCACTTTATTATGCAATACATAAAATAATTTTTAATCATGAAAATAATCAGCCTGCCTTTAAAACAGCCTGATTAATACTTAAACAAACTTAAAGACCTAAAGTAACACTAAAAGTATGAAATGTATTAAGCATACCGAAATCAATATACGAGTAATCAAACGAAAATATAGTTGTTGACCTTCCTGGGTTTTGATACATGCTTGTTCTTAAAAACAGGTTTTTCAGAGTTTGACGGTTTTATGATTCGATTTTTCTTCAATTAATAAGAGTTTTATCCACTTTATATAATTTACTTTCAAGATTACCGCTATCGGAAAAACTTGGATAAGATTTTTTTAATTGTTTATAAGTCATTTTGGCTTTTTCAAATTCTTTATTAATATAATATGCATTGGATAAATTATATAATAACTTTGGATTTGCTTCATAACTTATAGCATATGCTTTTTCCAGGTACCTTAAAGCCTCAGTTTTATTTCCATTAATTAATTTTATTACTCCAATAGTTTCATTTGCTTCAGGCGTTTCCTGTACCTGCAATGATTGCTCTAAAAGAATATTTGCTTTGCTATAGTTTTTATCTTTCAAATTATTCTCAGCTTCTTTCAAATATTGTGATGCAACCTGGAAATTTTCATAAGAAGATTTTCTCAATTCTTCAAGATTAGAAATGAAAAATGGATCTGCAGATATATTTTTTAGCTGAATTAAGATTGCATCTCCCTGGTTGAAACGTGATATTTTATAATATGCTCTGCCAAGATTATAAATCAACGATGCATCATTTGAACCGATTTCTTTTGCTTTTTCAAGATAAGAGATCCCTTTTGGTGTTTCACCATTGATAAGATAGATTTGTCCAATCCACTGATATGCAAATTGTGTTTCCTGGTATTTTAATGATTCCTGCAAAACCTCTAATGCTTTATCATATTTACCCATCTGAACCAGATATTTTACAGCTGGTTCATAAAATAAGTCAAGGAAAGGTACAGTATATACAAGTGCATTACTTTCTTTGAAAGCTAATTCAAGTTCGCCTCTGCTTTCATAATATTTAGCTAATTCCATGTGTCCCATTTCAAGTGTCATTCCTTTTGTCATTAAAATTCTTGCTGCTACTGAATCAACTTTATTTGATGGTTGAAAATTTATTAAAGCAAGGTTACGACTTTGGTTTTTCTTAAATGGCCATCCCCCCTTAAGTTGAGCAACTGATAAATAAGCGTATATACTATCCAAAGGTGTAAA
>CAZECH010000381.1:0-3173 GCA_964510675.1 uncultured Ignavibacteriaceae bacterium | reverse complement strand
AAAGAAGCAGAGAGTTTGTTCCTACTGTTAATACTGATTGGTGGAATTATGGGGGTTTAACCCGTGATGTTATTTTAGTTGAGGTTCCTTCAACCTTTATTAAAGATTATTTTATTCAGCTTGATAAAAATTCTAAAAATGAAATTTCAGGATGGATACAGCTATACGGAGAAAAACTTAAACAAAATTTCCATATTAAAATTCCTGAACTTCAGGAAGGATTTTCAATCAGTACAGATGAAAGTGGATTCTGTAAGTTTAATTTTAAAGCAAAACCTGTTTTATGGTCTCCTGAAAATCCGAAACTCTATAATGTATTAGTTGAAACTGAAACTGATACAGTAACTGAAAGAATTGGCTTTCGAAGAATTGAAACTAAAGACGCAAATATATTTCTTAACGGAAAGCCAATCTTTTTAAGAGGAATCTCCGCACATGAAGAAGCTCCTTTACGCGGGGGAAGAGCCAACAATGAAGAAGATGCACGGATAATTTTAAACTGGGTTAAAGAATTAAATGGAAATTTTATTCGTTTGGCCCATTATCCACACAATGAAAAAATTGTTCGTCTTGCAGACGAATTAGGAATTTTAATCTGGTCGGAAATTCCTGTTTACTGGACAATACTTTGGGACAACGAACAAACATATCTAAATGCACAAAATCAACTAACTGAAATGATAAACCGGGATAAGAATAGGGCGTCAATTATTCTCTGGTCCGTTGGTAATGAAACACCGTTAAGCAATGAACGTTTAATCTTTCTTAAAAAATTAACTGAACGTGTTAAGGAATTAGATAATACAAGATTAATAACTGCAGCTCTTGAAAATCATTACATAAACGACAGCACAATAGTGATTGATGATCCTTTCGGAGAATATCTTGATGTAATAGGATTGAATGAATACCTTGGTTGGTATGACGGTTTGCCCGATAAAGCTGATAGGATTAACTATCAAACCAAATATAACAAACCAATTATTGTAAGTGAATTTGGTGCAGATGCTCTGCAAGGATTTTATGGAGATAGCTTAACAAGATGGACTGAAGATTATCAGGTAAACGTGTATGAACATCAGGTTAAACTCATGAAAAGAATTCCGAATTTGAGAGGTATGTCTCCCTGGATACTAATGGATTTTCGTTCACCTCGTCGTCCTTTACCGGGTATTCAGGATTTTTACAATAGGAAAGGCTTAATTTCCAATAAAGGAATTAAGAAAAAAGCATTTTATATTTTAAGAGATTTTTATACAGGTATAGAAAAAAATAGCTGGTAAAAAATAATTCAGGTTAAATTAATTTTTTCTCTTTAATGCCATAATTGTAAGATCATCCATTCTGGAATTACCTGATAAAAATAAATTTAAATCTTCAAGTACTCCATCTATTAATTCTTTCGGAGAGGAATTTCTCAATGATGAAACTGTCTTAATTAATCTTTCTTCACCATACTCAAAATCATCTGCAAGGGATTCTGTTAAACCATCTGAGTACAAGAATAAAATATCATCATTATCAAGAATTAAAGATTTTGAATCGTAAATTGAATTACAGAACAATCCAATTGGTACGCCTGTTGATTCAATTTTAATAATTTCATTCTTTTTAATTATTAGTGGCGGATTATGTCCAGCACTGCAAATTACAACTTCACCTTCTAAGTTTGTTTTACCACAAACAAGAGTTGCGTAGTGAGAAAGTATTGCACTTTCACAGAATAACCTGTTTGCTTTTTCAACCAATGAACTTATTGTGAGATCCAGAGAAACAAGACTATGAAACATAGCTCTCATATGTGACATCAATAGAGATGCAGCTACTCCTTTACCGGATACATCACCAAGTAAAAATAGTACTGATGGGGTTCCGTCTTTGTATTCTATTATATCACAGTAGTCTCCGCTTACGGGTCCGGCAGGCAAGTATGAATATGAGATTTCCCAGCCGGCAGCGGTTATATTATTTTTAGGTAATAATCCATGCTGTATTTTCGAAGCCAGGAAAAGATCCTGCTCAAGCATTTTCTGCTGAGATACACTAAGATCATCAAGGCAAACAGTAATTAATGGGTCAACGTTTAACCGATCAGGTTCAATTTGTCCATGGCAAACAACACAAATACCATAAGTACCATGATCCATTCTTTCAAGTGCTGCATCAACTTGTTGAAGGAGATTTATAAGATTATCAGCTTCACCAAACCGTTTTACCGTAGTTAAAAGCCGGTCTTTTCTTTCCAACAATTGATCTTTTATTTCACTGATATTTAGATGTGTCATAGTATTACCTGGTTAAGTTACTTGGTAAATAAATTTAAAATAAAATTTTTAAACAACCTAAAACTTTACATTCAATTTTTATGAACGGTGGTTTTGTAAGTCTACCGGATTATAGGCAAAACTAAATTGTTAAAGGTTTATTTATAAAAATGACGGAATTATTTATTTTAAAAAAAAATTACATTGATAATGTCTATATTGGTAAATCTCGTTCGTCATTAGTATGAATTCAAAATTTTTTAACAAAACTTAAAAGGAGAAGTTATGGAAAAATACATGCTTATTTTCAAAGGGGGATTTTATGAGGATTCAAATCTTTCGCCCGATGAAGTACAGGGAAAAATGGGACAATGGTATAAATGGGTCCAGGATCTTCAGGAAAAGAATATTTATTCAGGGGGAGAGCCTTTATTAAAAGGCGGCAAGATTGTTAAAAAGAATGGGAATAAATTTTCAGTAACGGATGGCCCATTTCCTGAATCAAAAGAACTTGTAGGCGGTTATTTTGTAATCAGTGCTAAAGATATAAATGAAGCTACTGAGATAGCTAAAAACTATCCCGATTTTGATCTTAACGGCTCAGTAGAGGTAAGACAAGTAATGAAAATAGACATGTAAAAATTATTAATGCATTCATCTGATAAAGATAAGTCTTCTCAGATAGTTGAGCATTTGTTCAGGAGGGAAGCCGGAAGGATGACTTCTGTGCTTACCCGCGTTTTTGGTATAGAGAATATTGAACTTGCCGAAGATGTTGTACAGGATACACTTCTTAAAGCACTTCAGCAATGGCCTTTTACCGGCATTCCCGATAATCCTTCCGCATGGCTTTTCAAAACACGCAATCGCGCCGCTCAAATTCGGCGTTTGCGCATACGTTTCGAGCAG
>CAZECH010000380.1:0-3178 GCA_964510675.1 uncultured Ignavibacteriaceae bacterium | reverse complement strand
AAAGAAAGAAAAACATCAGTATCATTTATTGGGAAAGATTGAAGAGCAGCATGAACATTTGATAAAATATTTCTATGAGTAAGCATAACTCCTTTTGGTTCACCTGTAGTTCCTGAGGTATATATTATTGTGCAGATATCATTCTCCAAGACTTTAGCCCGGGATTCTTTTAAAAAATTAGGATGATTATTTTTATAGATATTGCCCATTTGTTGTACATCTTTAAAAGTATATAAAGCAGGTTTGTCGGGAATAATATCTTTTTCATTCAGCAGAATAGTAAACTGCAAATGCTTTAAATTATTTATGATTTTAAGAATTTTATTAAGTTGAAATTTGTTTGAAACAATTACTCCTTTTGATTCGGAGTTTACTAAAATATACTCAATTGATTCAGCCGTTAGAGAAGGGTAGAGCGGTACATCAATGGCTCCAAGCCCAAGTATAGCCATATCTGAATAAACCCATTCAGGGCGGTTTTCTGAAATAATTGCAATCTTGTCATCTTTTTTTACACCAAGTGCTGCCAGTCCATTTGCAAAACTATCTGTTTCCTCTTTGAATTTCTGATAAGTTATTCCTTCAAATTTATCATTGACTTTTCTATACATTAGACACTTATCAGAACTCTTTCCGAAAACTTCGGTAAGATATTCATACAATTCAGGTATAGTATTATAAGCAAGCGCTTTGTTCATAATTTTCTCCGAAAATTATCAGCGAAAATATTAATTAGGGGATAAATTTACAATATAGGAAAGATAGTTTTTATCTGGCAAAAAGGAAAATTAAAAGAGGGATTGTAAAATTTTTAGCGGTGTTCTGCGTTGAACACCGTCTAGATATAAAAGATTTATATGGATTGTTCCACTTTACAGGTTTTTAAATAACTTTCTACTAAAGCTCTGATCAGGTCTTCCATTTTAAATGGTTTTGCTATATAATCATCCATTCCATTTAAAAGATATCTGTCCCGGTCCTCTTTCATAGCATTTGCAGTCATAGCTATAATTCTTGGTTGCAGCTCCAATGGCCATTG
The DNA here is from genome assembly GCA_964510675.1 of uncultured Ignavibacteriaceae bacterium. GTDB lineage: Bacteria > Bacteroidota > Ignavibacteria > Ignavibacteriales > Ignavibacteriaceae > RBG-16-34-14. The sequence continues at coordinate 2,139 of CAZECH010000380.1, read as the reverse complement.
TTTACGAATTTCCATTGTTGTTTGTTCACCATCCATTTCAGGCATTTGCACATCCATTAAAATAACATCGTAACTTTGACGCCTTAGTGCTTCAAGGACTTCTATACCATTAAAAACAATGTCTGCACGATATCCAATCTTTTCCAAAAAACGAAGTGCCACTTTCTGATTTATTAAATTATCTTCAGCAATTAGTATTCTCAACGGATATTTTTTCCCGATTTCTAAATCAAAGCGCATTGGTAAATCCTGTTTTTTATCAACAAATGATTCCTTATTCATTACTGTAATTAATGCATTATGTAGCTGATTTAATTTTATGGGTTTTGTAAGAGTTGCTGCGAAATTTGAAAGATCCGTAGTTTCTTTACTGTAACAATATGAGGAGAGCAAAATTAATGGGATCTCTTTGCAGTTTTTAATTAAACGAATTTCATCTGAAAGTTGCAATCCATCCATATCGGGCATGTGAAAATCTAAAATAGCAAGATCAAATTCAGTATTTTGTTTTAGTAATTCAATAGCTTCCGGACCTGAGGCTATACATGTTGGTATCATTTTCAAAGAATGAGTCTGCCTATTTAAAATATCCCTGTTAGTCTGATTATCATCAACAATAAGTACTCTCTTTCCAAACAATACAGACATATCAGTCCGAACTTTCTTCTCATAACATAGATCTGTAATAATAATGAAGTGAAATGTTGTGCCTTCGCCTTTAACTCCGGTACTTTCAGCCCACATTTTACCACCCATTAGTTCTGCTAATTGCCGGCTAATGGCTAAACCTAAACCTGTACCTCCAAATTTTCGTGTAGTGGAAGAATCGACTTGAGTAAATGATTTAAATAACCTATCCTGCAGATCAAGCGGAACTCCGATCCCTGTATCTCTTACAGCAAAATGAAGTTTGTATTTATCATTATCCTGCAGTTGACCAGATACAGAAATAACAACTTCTCCCTGTTCAGTAAATTTAATTGAGTTACTCAAAAGATTTACAAGAATTTGGCGCAAACGGGTTACATCACCAATTACTTTTGGAGGAAGATTTTCATTTATATAGTAAGCAAGCTCTAAATCCTTCTCACCGGCCTTTGATGCTACAAGGTCGAGAGCTTCTTCAATACATATCCTTATGTCGAAAGGTTGTTTTTCCAATTCGACTTTTTGCGCTTCAATTTTTGAAAAGTCTAGAATGTCATTTATAAGAGATAAAAGAATATCTCCGCTTTGGTGAATTGTTTCTGTAAATTCAGTTTGTTCCTCATTTAAAGGTGTATTAAGTAATAAACCTGTCATTCCAATTACTGCATTTAGCGGAGTTCTTATTTCATGACTCATGTTTGCAAGGAATTGACTCTTTATTTTGGTAGCATTTTCAAGAGCAGTATTTTTTTGTTCAAGTTCTTCGTATGCTTTCTTTACAATCTCTTCAGCATTCTTCCTGCTGGTTATATTATGGCTAACACCCAAAAGCCCTATACTTTTTCCATCATTATCTTTTAAAGGAATTTTATTTGATAAGTGCCAATTAATCTCTCCCGTGTTATAGAGAATAGTTTCTTCATTTTCAAGAAGGGGCTCTCCCAGTTCCATAACTTTCATCTCTTCCTGGAAAAACTTTGTTGCAATTTCTTTAGAATGAAAATCAAATGTAGTTTTACCAAGTACTTCTTCCTGATCTTTTGCTCCAAGATATTTTAAATGTGCCTTGTTATTAAGTATATAGTGTCCTGCTCCATCTTTAAAAAATATTAAATCAGGCAAGCTGTCTATTAGTGTTCTAAGTAAATTTCTTTCATGTTGTATTTTCTCTTCAGCTCGTTTGTTTTCAGTAACATCCCGGTCAATTCCAATTGTAAATGTTTTCCCTTTCATTTTAATTGGAACACCTGCATACTCCATTATATTATCTTTTCCATCAGGGCGAACCCATGTAAAAGATCCCCGGAATTCAATTCCCTGGCTTATATATTTATCGTTGTTTTCAGTAATATTTCTTGTTAGACCCGCATTCTCTAAATCCCCAATCTTTAATAACTCTTCTCTGTTTCGTCCTGACATTTCAGCATAACGTTCATTACATTCTACTAATCTTCTCTTACCCGGTTCATAATTTTCTTCAAAGATACTTAT
>CAZECH010000379.1:0-3210 GCA_964510675.1 uncultured Ignavibacteriaceae bacterium | reverse complement strand
TCAGATGATAGTTCATTGTTCCAGAGGAAGTCATTATAATTTAAGTTGATAAAAGTCTGTGAAGAATCTTCATTAATTCTGAATATCCTGATATCCTCCAGATTCGCATCATCAGTAGGGCCGCCTGCATACGAAAGCAAATCAAATGCATTGCTATAATAAGGAATAATATACTTACCAGGGTATTTTACGAAACCCCATATTGATACCTTTATATTCACTACATCGGGATCGGAATAATCATAATATCCTCCCTGTCCTTGTCTTAGCAGCCCTAAATTTGTTCCGAGCTGCATTTCATTCTGTGCAAAAAGATTAAAAACACATATCAGGGACAAAACAATAATCTTTCGGGTTGTCATCATATTTTTATCAAAAAGGTGAAATAAGTCTCAAAAAATTACTAATAAATAACTTTACTTCAAATTTTCAGGTTTACTTTTCTTAATGAAACTACACTAACCAGCACCGATATTATGGGACCAACACAAATTATTACAAGAAGATAGTAAGGTTTATAAAAATCTTTTATTCCGAAAGAACCCATAAACAAGTCTAAGTAATAAAAGAGGAAATAGAATAAACTTAGTGAGATTAACCCAGCAAATACTCCTATAAAAATTCCGTTAAGAATAATCGGTATCTTAATGGTTGCTAATTTAGCACCAACAAGCTTCATTGTATCAAGCTCTTCATATTTAGAGTTAATGATAAGCTGCATCGTACTGTAAACAATATAAATTGAAATCAGTACTAATGCGGCAGTAATTATAAAGATATATTTCTTAACGCTATTTATTTGTGTCAGTAGTTTATTGATAAACTCATGCTGATATACTACCTCTTCAACACCATCAATCTTCTCAATTGAAATTATGATGTTTTTCATAGAATCTGATTCGGCATATTCTTCCTTTAAATAAATTCTGAATGAAGACGGTAAAGGATTATAATCGAGAATCTTCCTGAAATCTTCCCCGGTTTCTTTAATAAAATTTTCTGCTGCTTTTTCTTTATCTATATAAATAATTTTTCTAAAGGAAGATGATTCACCAAGATGTTTTTTAATATCTTCAATTCTCTGTGCTGTAATCGGTTCTTCTAAAAAAATGTTAATGCTTATATTTTTTTTTATTCTCGATTGAATATGATCTGAAACAACCAGAAGTGAAACTGATGAGACAATAAGTATAACAGATATTGAAGTTGATATAAGTGAAAGTATGAAAGAAAACTTTGCACGTGAGATTAGCTTGAGAGACTCTTTTAAAATAAAAATCAAATTGTGCCTTTTAACTATTTAAAAATTAGATTCATCCAGCCATCCAACAATTTGCCATTTAGAAGTGGATTGATTCTTTCGTAATGTTAGATTAACTCTGCCATCAGCTCTTTCAATATTTGTTGGATTATAGGTAATTGTAAGATTAAATCCTCTTATAATTGTTGCATTTAAAGAATCGGATGAAGAAAGCACAATGTTATTCCAGATTAATTCGAGTCTTTGTGTGTTAAGAAATATACCGGAAGTAGCTTTCATTTCATCGTCTCTTCCCCAAGAGACATCAAAACCGCTTTCATAATCCCTGAAAGTAAAAACAAAATCCTGTGCAATTAATTCACCGTAAATTAATGTGTCTTTAAAAGTATATGAGTATTGTAAATTCTGAAAAACACCGTCAATTGTTTTTAAATCGGAAATTGTTGACGACTGGTCACCCAAACTCTCGTCAAATTTTGGAGCGAAGGGATTACATCCACTGTTTAATATAACACAGAAAGCCAATATAAATATATAGCAGAAATTCTTTTTCAATCCGCAAATCTTCCTTTAAGCTCGCTCCAGCTATTTGAGTTTACGTTTTTAAAATCCTGCCAAAAATAAATTTTCCAGATATTATTATTATCAATTTTCATGTGAAAGATAAGATCTCCCTGGTAATTTTGAGTAATTGTTGTATCTGTAAAAGGAACTGTTAATGAATACCGAGCAGTATAAATTACGCTATCTCCCTGCTGGCTGAAATCCGAATTTGATAAGATCAAAGTAATGGGGATTTCTTTAGATGCTGAAACAATATTCTTAAAAAAATTTTCTTCGCTCTTTAAATTCCAATTATCATTTAATGCAGGATATTGTGAAGCCGCTTCACTTGAAGCAAAAAAAGTAAAACTCTTCATTGAAAATTGTGAATCAGATAAACAGTTTAAATAATCGAATACGGTTTTATCCCTGTGTGAAAGGATTAAATTATCAATCAGCGTTTCTCTTTCAAAAGCCTGTGGAAGATTTGATCTTGGTTGTGTGGGTTCTTCAGCATCTCTCGTAGAAAATATATCACAACCATAAAATGAAAATAAAATTATTGATATGAATAAAGCCGCTTTCATTTAAGGATAATAATAATAATTCCTAAAGAAGTATCTGAGTCAAAAGTATTTCCACCAGGAGAACCTGATTTTTAAGCTGTACTTTTAAATTTCGGTTCTGCTGTTTAATGCCCTGCCAATTGTTGCATCATCTGCAAATTCCAAATCTCCGCCAATTGGTATTCCTCTTGCAATTCTTGTTACTTTTATTCCCAATGGTTTTATCAATCTTGCAAGGTAAAGAGCAGTTGTTTCTCCTTCGGTATCTGGATTTAAAGCAAGTAAAATTTCTTTAATTTCTTCTTCCGGAAATCTTTTCATTAATTCTTTTATCTTTAAAGATTCTGGGCCAATTCCTGATAAAGGTGAGAGAACTCCACCAATAACATGATAAACTCCATTATATTCATTGGTCCGTTCTATTGCGATCACATCACTTGCTTCTTCAACAACACAGATGATAGATTTATCACGTTTATGACTCTGGCAAATTTGGCATAATTCATCTTCAGCAAAATTAAAACAACGTGAGCAAAGCCTGAGTTTTGTTTTAAGTTCTTCAATAGATTTGACTAACTTGTTAACAGATTCTTTATCTGTTTTTAAGATATGTATAGCAAGCCTTAACGCAGTTTTTCTGCCAACACCCGGAAGTTTACTTAATTCCTCTATGGCAATTTGAAGAGGTTGAGCAATTTGCAATTTTAAAAACCCGGAATATTTAACCCCGGTGGAATCATTCCTTTAGTTACATTAGAAAGTTCTTCTTCAGCAAGCTTACTCGCAGATTGAATAGCCTTATTAACCGCAGCAACAACAAGATCTTCTAGAATTTCTTTT
>CAZECH010000378.1:0-3228 GCA_964510675.1 uncultured Ignavibacteriaceae bacterium | reverse complement strand
TTTCTTATTTACAATTCCTACACTCTTGATAATGCCTGATATGCCCGGTTAAAAATTTGCTGCTATTTTTATCCCGTTTGTTTCTGCTATCGGTTTTTCACTTCTATTCTGCAGAAAGTGATTGAATTAAGACTTTAATCTTCTAAAAAATTTGATATTATGATTGGTTTTTATTTTAGTTTGTTCTTTGGAAGAATCTGTATGTAAATTTTTTTTGTTTCCGGTTCCGGCTCGTCAATAATCTGCCAGATGGTGGGGTTACTGAACTTCAGAGTTTTAATTCTGTTTTCATTATGAGCAGCTATAATTTCTTCAATTACAGGTTTGATATCGAACGGAACCTGTACACTAGTTGTAGATATTTCCTGCATATATTTTTTCCCTCTCAATCTAAATTATTTCACTATCAATATAGCAACTACTTTTTAAAAGGAAAAGAAAATTTAAAACAAAAAAAATAATATTGATTATTTTATCGTAATTGAAATATTTTTAAATGGAATAGCCGAATATTGGAGTAATGAATTAAAATCAATTAACCAACATTCCATTTATTCAAATTCTCCTCTATTCATAATTACTGATGAAAGCTATGCATTTCCTTATCGAAAGTCTTAACTCTTCTCAGTTTCTGAAGACTTTTTAGTTCACTTTCATAAACTTTTTTTATTCCGTCTCCCTCAGCTTTTTCAATATCGCGTATGTTAGAAACAAGTCTTGACATGCCTATTACTTCAACAGAAGCAGCCTGGTCAGTTCCCCACATTGCACGGTCTAAAGTAATATGCCTCTCAACAAAAGAAGCTCCAAGAGAAACTGCTGCCCAGGATGGTGCAAGCCCTACTTCGTGCCCTGAATATCCAATGGGTATAAGTGGATATTTTTCTCTCAATGTCGTTATCATTTTTAAGTTTAACTCATCAACTTTACAGGGATATGCTGATGTTGAATGAGCTAAAAGAATATTTTCGTCTCCCATAAGATTAACTGCAAATTCTATCTCTTCCATAGTGGACATACCGGTTGACATCATTACAGGTTTGTTAAGTGGTTTATGTTTTAAAAGAAGTTGTTCATCAGTAAGGCAGGCGGAAGCAATTTTGTAAAGTATTGGATCAAATTCTTCAATGAAATCAACAGACTCTTCATCCCAGCAGGAAGAAAACCATGTGATACCTTTTTCATTGCAGAATTTCACAAGCGTGCCAAAATCTTCTTTGTTAAATTCCATTTTATAACGGTAATCAATATAAGTCATGCGTCCCCATGGAGTATCTCTTTCAATTTCCCATTGATCTTTCGGAACGCAAATTTCGGGTGTTCTCTTCTGAAATTTTACTGCATCGCATCCTGCATATAAGGCTCCTTCAATCATTTTTTTTGCAATATCAACTGAACCATTATGATTAATTCCAATTTCTGCAATTACAAATACTGGTTGATCATCCCCAATAAACCTGCTGCCGATTTTTAATTTTCTTTCGTAATTCATTTTCGCCCTCAGATTTGTTTTAAATATTTTATTTAATCATCAACATTAAGAGCAATTATTAACTCTGCGAATTCTCTGAATGCACCGTGGCCTCCTTTATCTTCGCATACATAATCAACTATGCTTCTCACATCCAGCATTCCATCGGAAGGAGATGCTGATAATCCCACAAGCCTAATTAATTCAATATCATTTACATCATCACCTATATAAGCAATGTTTTCTGCTATGAGTTTATTTTTCTTTAAGATTTTTTTTAGAAGAGAAGCTTTATCTTTTGCACCTAGATATAATTCTTTAATCTTTAGTTTCTGGGCTCTCTTCTTCACTGAACCGGACAATTCTCCTGTTATAATTCCTGTTTCAATTTTAAGGAGATTCCGCAATCTTTCTACCCCCATTCCGTCACGAATGGAAAACCGTTTAAGCATTTCTCCTTTGTCAGAATAATAAACTCCTGTGTCTGTCAGAACACCATCATTATCTGTAAGAACAAGTTTTATCTTCTTTGCTTTATCAGCCAGATGAATATTTTTTTCTTTTAACTTAGAAGCGATTACCATGCTGTCCAGCCTCCATCTATAACAAGGTTAGCACCTGTCATATATGATGATGCATCGCTTGCCAAGAAAATTAAAGCTCCTTTATAATCTGTTGGCTTTGCCAATCTGCCTAAAGGAGTTAGTTGTGAATAGTTATTTATGAAATATTTTTCCTGCCCATTTTCAACTCCGCCTGGAGACAGAGTATTTACACGAACACCTTTATTTCCCCAGTAAGCTGCAAGGAATTTTGTAAAAGAAATGATTGCACCTTTAGTTACCGGATAAGAAGCAGATTTGTAAAAATTCTGTGTACCATCTTCTTTTTTATAGATTGATTGGTTTGGTGCGACTATACCGTAAGTAGAAGCTATATTGATTATACTGCCTTTACCAGCTTTTGCCATTTCAGTTCCTAAAATTTGCGAGCATAAAAAAGTTCCCGTTACATTTACATCGAGAGATTTTTGCCAAAGTTCCAAAGGATAATTTTCAAACATTGAATGTTCTGTTGCAGCAGCTGGATTTTCGAACATATCATTTATTGCTGCATTGTTCACAAGAATGTCAATCTTACCAAGATCCTTAAAAATCATATCTTTTAGTTTTTTAACGGACTCCGGATTAGTAATATCGCATCCAACGCCAATGCTTTTAGTTGAAAGACTCTCAGCAAATTTTTTGCACTCTTTCTCGTCTATATCAGCAACCATAACATTAGCACCGGCGTCTGAAAGAGCAGCACAATGGTTTTTCCCGATCAAACCTAAAGCTCCTGTTACGATAGCGACTTTGTTTTTAAGAGAAAATAATTCGCTACTCATCAATGTACTTCTTCAGCTTTGAGTTTTGGTTTTGTATTAAAATTACTTGTTTTCCTGAATACTGGTTCAACAGGTACACCTTTTAAATAGCTTTTAACATCCTGTTTATCTACTGCTTTTTTTAAGATTGGAAGAACATCACGATAAGCTTTAAGTGTGTATTCAATGTCTTCATCTGAATGTGAAAAACTCATATTGTGAAATCCACCCCAAAGAATTCCTCTCTTTATCATTTCCTGCTGCACAAGGGATTTCATTTCAAGTGGATTCTGTCCTGATCTGGCTTGATCAAAAGTGATGATTGTTCTGCAATCATAACCTGAACACTTAGTGTAATCTATTTCAAGTTCATTAACAATTTTGTTATAAC
>CAZECH010000377.1:0-3237 GCA_964510675.1 uncultured Ignavibacteriaceae bacterium | reverse complement strand
TTTATTAAAACTTGCCAGGATTTGCTGGCTTATAAAAGAAAAATCGGGATGAATTCTTAAATATACAGCCCCACCATATTCGCCATGAGGAACTAATGGAATATAAACATGAAATACATTTTGTTCTTCTTCAAAGCTTGTAATCAATTCGGAGTTAACCATTTTGTCATGAATTCCCGCATAGCGTGTAATTGCATTTTGATATTGAGGTCTTGTAATAGTATCGGAAACCTTATGGTTATAAAAATAAGAATAGAGCATTTGTCCAAGATCCATCGCTACAAATTTATCATTATGAGGAAGAATAACACACATTTCTTCAACATTGCGTTTCATCAAGGGTTGTTTTAAAATGCTATTTAAAGCATGAATCAAATTCCTTTCCCTGTTTAATTTATCTTCACTGTCGTCAAGCGGGTTAGATTCAAGTAAAAGTTCCAATGAAGTTGTTGTAAGGTTGCCAATCTGTTCTGCGGAATTTTGTTTATACCAGTCCATTGTATCAGAGAGAAGATCCTGCAAAGTACTTTGTTGCAGCGAAGTAACAAAAACCTGGAAAATGATGAGTGTAATAAAAATAATCAGAACGTGTTTCCACTCAAACCGGATTTTTTTTAATTTCTTTAAAACTTTCATTGGAGAGAATCTCCCTTTTTATTTTACAATTACTTTTTCATTATTTATCTGGGCAGAAGCTGAGGTTAGGGCGTCTTCTACTGAAATTTCTTTCTTCAATGCTTTGTGAAAATACCTGGACATGATTTCTGATTGTCTCGTATAATTATCAAGGAATGGGCGGTGTTTTCCCCAGGATAAAAGGGTTTGAATCTGTGATAACTCCTTATGCTTTTTAATAAAGGAAGTGTCATTATATACATCTGTATTAATTGGTAAATAGCCGCCTTCCTCATAAAGGATTTCCTGGTTTTCCTTTTCAAACATAAAACTGATAAACTTTAATGCTTCTTCTTTCCTGTTTGAAAATTTGGAGATCATTAAACTCCATCCACCAAATACTCCCGAAGTATTGTTTCCTTGAAAATGAGGCAAAGGGGCAATTTCCATATTCGAAATATTTGAAGTATCACTTAAAAAACCTTTATACTGTTTATGATAGCCTATCCATCCTCTAAGAAAAACTGCATTATTATTATTTGCATAAAGGTAACTGTTGTATTCATCAAACCTGGTTACATCAAATGGAGAAAAATTGTATGAGTGAATCAAATCAACTAATAATTGTAAAGCTTTTTTAGCAGGTTCTGTTTTAAGATTGATATTATTATCAGAAAAAATATTTTCACTTTCTCTGTTTGAAAGCAATTCATGGAAACAGCATATCATTCCTTCAAAATCACTTCCGGTAAAAATGTAGTAAGGCTTTTTGGTAGATTTAAATCGCTTACCGAGCGAAATGAATTCATCCCAGGTTAATGAATTCTGAATCCTCTGTTCAATTGCATTTCCATCAGGAAGAGCTTGAATTAAATCTTTACGATAATATAAAACGCCAACATCCAGGAACATTGGGAATGCAACCAGGCTTTCATTATGATAACATGCATTTATTGCCATTGCATTTACTTCAGTCAGAGTTCTTGCATCGAAGCGGTTATCCATAACATAGCCCCATTTCGCAAACCGAGGAATCCAGATCAGATCAACAGCAAAAATATCAACACCATCACTCCGGCTTCGCAATGAACGTGTTAAAATTTCTTTCCTGTCATTTGTAGTAAAGTAATGAAAGGGAAGATTTACAGGTACAATCTCGATTTGATCTGTATATTTTCTGTTAAACTTATTTATAATTTTTAAATGAGCATCGGAGATATTATCAACATAATATAATTTTTTTACATCGCTTTCTGGAAAAAGATTTACCTGAAACGGAAGGTAGATAAACAGGATAATCGAGATAACCGATACTAAAATAGTAATAAACCAAATTGGAGATTCTTTTATATTTAATTTTTTACTCAACTTTTATTTCCTGGGATTTTATAAAATAATTGATACCAGGATTCTTCCTGGAGATATTGATTGATATTTGTGAAGAACTAACACACATTTCAACTCTCAAGCATTTGAGGATAATGGTTCTTCTATTTTAAGCACCAACTTATTTTTTAGTGCTGAAATTAATATACATCTTATATTAAACTGATAAAACAGAATTGATTGTATTCTAAATGAAATTATGGATAATTTTATCTGAGAATATTTTTTTTCTAACTCTTTTGTTGCAAGAATTTTAAATTGAATGATAAATAAAAATATTTTATTAAACGAACTTTTATCCAATCTTAAAGACAGTGTCTTAAAAAATTGGTATCCCCTGATGCTGGATCAAAAGTTTGGAGGATATTTTTCTAATGTAAGTAATAAATGGGAATTGCTTCCTCAACAGGATAAAATGATTGTAACCCAGGCTCGTCATGTCTGGACTTTATCAAAAACTGCTTCTTTTTTTAATAGTAGTATATACAAAGATTATGCTTTCCATGGTTTTAAATTTTTGAAAAACATAATGTGGGACAACACATTTGGAGGCTTCTATCAAATTCGGAACAGGGAAGGGGGATTATCAGAATTCAATGGTTACTTTGATGAAAAAAGAATTTATGGAAATGCTTATGGTGTTTTTGCTTTAGCCGCTTTATTTGAATTAACAAATGATGATGAAGTATTTCAATTTACAAAAGAATCATTTAACTGGATTGAAAAACATGGAGCAGATAAAGAATACAATGGGTATTTCCAGTTTCTCACAAGAGAAGGAACTCCATTTGATAAAGATTCTGATTATAAAACTAAAGCTTCAGATAAATCGGAAGTAGGATATAAAGATCAGAATTCTTCCATTCATCTTTTAGAAGCTTATACAGAATTGTACAATGTATGGAAGTCTCCTGAAGTTTATGAAAGATTAAAGAATATACTTTTTTTAATCAGGGATACTATTACAACGGAAAAAGGATACCTTACTCTTTTTTCAAGCCGTGATTGGAAACCACTTTCTTTTAGAGATGCACCTGAAGAAATCAGGAAAAAGAATTATGGTTTAGACCATGTTTCATTCGGGCATGATTTTGAAAGCGCTTTTCTTATGCTGGAAGCTTCACACATATTAGGATTAGAAAATGATATCACTACTTTATTAAAAGCAAAAAAGATGATGGATCATGCAATTGAAAATGGTTGGGATAAAAATAATGGAGGCTTTTTTGATGAAGG
>CAZECH010000376.1:0-3246 GCA_964510675.1 uncultured Ignavibacteriaceae bacterium | reverse complement strand
CCACCCTGAAAAATATTGTGTCCATCATGGTCTTTTTTATTAACCCACCAGGTAAAGTTCAAAAGTAATTTGTGAAAAACTCTTTCGAGAAAATCAGTATCAGATTTATCTTGAAGCTTTTCATCTATTTTATATACACGCCAGGATGCCCAGGCGTGAACGGGAGGATTAACATCTGAAAAGTTCCATTCATAAGCGGGAAACTGTCCGTTCGGATGCATAAACCACTCGCGTGTAAAAAGTATTAACTGCTCTTTCGCAAATTCCGGGTCAACCATAGAAAGCGGAATACAATGAAAAGCTAAATCCCACGTTGCATACCATGGATACTCCCATTTGTCAGGCATCGAAATTATATCCGCATTGTTGAGGTGAAGCCAGTCTTTGTTTCTCCCTTCTTCACGCTGCTCAGGTGGCTTTGGTTGTCCCTTATCGCCGTTTATCCATTCTTCAACATCATAATAATAAAATTGTTTACTCCATAACATCCCCGCAAAAGCTTGTCTTTGAACATTCTTTTCATCTTCACTTTTTATTTCCTTTTGGATTTCAGCATAAAATACATCGGCTTCTTTTTTTCTAAGCTCAAATATTTTATCGAAGTCACTAAATGGATTTTGAAGGGAACTTTTAACTAATCTTAATTTGATAGATGTAGAAGAGCCCTCATATATTTGTAAATCATAATTACAGGCAGCTTTGGTTCCTGTTTTAGAAGGATTAACAGATTCATTTTTTTTTAGAATGATATAATCATTGATTCCGTCTTTTACATATTTGTTATTATTATCAGCATTATACAGTCGTTTATTGTTTGTTTCATTCTCACAGAAAATTACCTCGGGATTTTCGTCGAAGTACAAATTATATCCATCTATAAGCGGATGAAGTAACTTTATTGAATTATCCTCTTTTAAAAATAATTCCGGTTTATGGTTTTCCTTTCCCCAGCTCCACGTATTTCTAAACCAAATTTGCGGAAGCAGATTAATTGCTGATTTTTCTTTTCCGCGATTGTGTGCAGTGATTTTAATAAGAATATCTTCTTCGGAATTTTTAGCATACTCTATAAATACATCAAAGTATTGGTCTTCATTAAAAATTCCGGTATCAATTAGCTCAAACTCAGGATCATTTTTCGTTCTGTTACTATTCTCTTCTACAAGTTGCGAATAAGGAAATTCGGATTGAGGATATTTATAAAGCATCTTCATATAAGAATGTGTTGGGGTATTATCCAAATAGTAATAGTACTCCTTTACATCTTCACCATGGTTCCCCTGGTAATTGGTTAAACCAAAGTATCTTTCTTTTATGATCGGATCTTTTTTATTCCAGAGTGCAATTGAAAAACAAATAAGCTGTTGATCGTCACTAATCCCTGCAATTCCCTCTTCGCCCCATCGATAGGCTTTGCTGCGTGCAGCATCGTGGGAAACATATTCCCATGCATCTCCGTTCAGACTATAATCTTCACGCACAGTTCCCCATTGTCTGTCTGTTAAATATGGTCCCCACTTACGCCAGAATTCGCCGCTGCTTTTAATTGATTGCACTCTTTCTTTTTCTTTATTCATAATATGCTTACAGGTTAAAGATTGCAATATAATTGGTCTGACACAATTATCTTCTCAATTAATTCGCTTATTATTTTTTTCCGTGCTCTATATCTGTTTCATTTACAAATTTCGAAAATCCCGAAATATCCGGTATATATATAACACCTTTAGTTTCTTTAATCATCACTTTTTTAACTTTATTAAGCATTGTAGTAACAATCAATCCATTGAAAATCTATCTGTTTATTATGCGGTAGCATTAACAGTATTAATCTGAGGTTTACAAATTATGCCTAAGAATGCTCCATAGATTAAATGTCCAGCCAAACTTGCCATAGCCATCATAATTGAACCTGAGAACAGGCCTGATATATAACTTCCTCCACCCATAACCATCATCATTGGCATTACCACAATTTGTGCAAGCAGCCAGGGAAATATTCCGTAAAACAAACCACTTTTAAAATTTGCTTCCTTTTTTGTAACTGGCAAAAAAAATCCGGTATAAATAAATGCAAGAACAGTTCCAACCATAAAATGAGCAAGCCACCCAACTACTATTGGTGTGCCCATTGTACCAGCTAACATTTGAGGAATATTCATTTCAAAGCCCATTAAAGGTGCCATATATGTAAATGCAGTCATCGCTATTGTAGCAATAACTCCTGCTATCAAAGCAGATTGAAATGAGAAATTTGTTTTCATTTAATTACTCCTTTTTGTTATTATTTTTTTCATGGGTTAACATAATTCATAGGTAATATGGATACTGTCAACATTTTGACATAAACTGACTTTTTAAAAAGAGTAAATCAGTGGGATTCCGGTATTGTTTGTTCATAAATTCTTGTTTGTAGGTGGACTCTTAATCCTGCTAAGGAATTATAATAGTTATAATTACTCAGAGACTATTTTTTCTTTTTAGCATGATTCGCTTTCTTATTAGCTTCAATGCAAGTTTTATTTTATGAATAGTTTTTTTATTCAGTCCTAAAATTTGCAATATTTCAAGAAAATATCTAATATTCAATTACTCAATTGAGTAATTTATTAAGATAACTTATGACCGGAAGAGAATTTAAAGACCTGACTTTCCAACAATTTGCAAATATCGCAACTGCATTCGCCAGCCCGAAACGTCTTGAGTTAATTGATATTCTTTCTCAGGGTGAAAGAGATGTTGATACACTTTCTGTTGAAACTAATATGAACTTTGCAAATACTTCACGCCATCTGCAAATCTTGAAGAGCTCAAAAATAGTAACCAGCAGAAAAGATGGTGTAAGAGTCATATACAATTTAGCTAATGATGAGGTTGTTAAATGCTGGAAAAACCTGCAGACCCTTGCAGAAAAAAGTGCATCAGAAATCAGGGAAACTGCACGACTTTTTTTCGAGGAAAAATCTGCCCTTGTTCCTATTTCATCTTCGGAGTTATGGGATAAGTTAAATAAAGATGAAGTAATATTAATAGACGTTAGACCCAAGGAAGAATTTCTAACTGGGCATATTCCCGGTGCAGTTTCAATTCCCTTAAAAGAACTCAAAGAAAAATTAAATGAGCTGCCTTCCAACAAGGAAATTGTAGCTTATTGCCGCGGACCATATTGTGTTCTTGCTGCTGAAGCAGCAAAAATTTTAAGTAAGAAAGGATTCAATGTGGTTATCTTAAAAGATGATGTAAACT
>CAZECH010000375.1:0-3261 GCA_964510675.1 uncultured Ignavibacteriaceae bacterium | reverse complement strand
CCATGTACTACGCCTGCGGATTGATGTTCGCTACGATGGGTGCCTCAGCCGGTTCAGAAGGGCTGTTGACCCAGGTCTATAACAAATTTGCCAAACGGGATGGCGACCCCGAGGCAAACACCCTGCTGATGGGCTGGGACAATATTCCGGTGCGTTCAGAAAAATCATTGTTTGACATTGCCACGTGGATTCAGGAAGACGAGAAGTTGACAGAATATGTTCTGAACACATCAGCGCATGACCTGGCTGCAAAGCTCGAGAGGCCAGATTCTGCTCCAATGCCTTTGTTCTCGGAATTCGCCTCGCGTCTCAAGGCGCATCTGAAAAAATTCGGCCACATTGTCTTCCAGTTGGATTTCGCCGCTCCGCTGCCGCTCGATCATCCCGAAATGCTGCTGGAAACGATCAGGATGTACCTGCGCGGCCAGGGTACGAATCCACACCTGCGCCAGCAGGCCAGCGAGGAAAAACGCATCAGGACCACTGAGGCCATGCTCAATCGTCTCAAAGGACTGAAACGCTGGGCTTTCGTCAGAGCGCTCAACTGGGGACAGTCCATGGCAGAAGTGCGCGAAGATGCTCTGGCCGAGATCGGATTGGGATATCCAATGCTGCGCGCCATGCTGCTGGAGCTGGGAGGCCGCTTCGTTGCAGGGGGCGCCATCCAGCAGGCAAATGACATCTTCTGGCTGGAAAAAGAAGAAGTAGAGCAATGCGTACAAAACCTCGAACACTGCAATGAGCTGGAAAACCTGTCGACCTGCGTGGAGCAGCGCAAAGCCTTCAACAAGAAAGCCCAACAGGAAATCCCACCGCCAATGATGCCAATGAAGAAGCGCGTGATGGGCATTAAGTCTGATGTCTTTATCGCCCAATCGGAAGAAGCACAGGCAGGCAACGTGCTCAAAGGTGTCGCCACCAGCGCGGGAAAGATCACGGCACCGGCCTGCGTCCTGCGTGGCCCCGAAGACTTCGAGGAGATGCGCCCGGGCAATGTGCTGGTGGCCGGTACCACCACCCCCGCCTGGACACCGCTCTTCGCAATGGCCTCCGCCGTTGTCACTGATATCGGCGGGCCGCTCAGCCACGGCAGTATCGTCGCGCGTGAATACGGCATCCCGGCAGTGATGGGCACGGGCGTCGCCACCAAACGCATCCAGAGCGGACAGGTCATCACGGTTGACGGCACAAAGGGCGAGATCATACTCGAACCAGAAGAAGGTCGAGCCGAACAGCCCGCCACGTTAATCGAATGGAAACGTCCTCACCCCAAAGCCATGTACGCACGCGCAAGTTTTGCTGAACATTTGCCCAATGCCGTCTCGCCGTTATTTGCCACATTGGGATTGCGCGCCGTCAACAAAGCCACTGCCGAACTTCAAGATTTGATGAAGATAGACCTCGTCGAGGCTGAATACCAATACCGTCCCATCAACGGTTATGTCTACATGGGCGTCCTGATGACCGCCAAGCTCACATGGGCGATGTTGAGACTTGCCTTCACGGGCATGAAATTCATGTTCGGCGGAGGCACCGAGCGCTGGCTCGAAGCGCGCAAAACACTCGCAGAGAGGATCGCGAAATGGGACGAGAAAAAGCCCGAGGTCCTTCCCCCGTCCGAACTCCTCGCAGGCGCGCGCGAGTTGATGTATGCGGCGGGAAAACTTTACACCGTTATTCAATCTGGCACACTGCCCACCGCCTCCAGCAGTGAGATCGTCTTCACGCGCCTCTACAAAATGGTGAGCCGCAAAGATGAACCCAAAGCAGAGACTCTCCTCTTTGGACTCGATGCCATGCCACTGCGCGCCGAGAAATCGCAATACGACTTGGGGATGTGGATCCGCGAACGACCTGCCCTGCGCGACTTCACGCTTCAAACCCCGGCCGAGGAACTGGCCGCCGCGCTGCAAGCCGACTCCACGCCCGAAGCGATTCCCGCCGCAGACTGGGGCGAATTCAAATCCCGCTTCGAAAAGCATCTCGAAGAGTTTGGTCGCACCGCCTACGAACTCGACTTCATGAATCCCACTCCCGCCGAAACGCCAGAGTTGATTCTCGACGCGGTCAAGATGTACGTCGAAGGCAAGGGCAGTGACCCGTACGCGCGTCAACGCGAAGTCATCGAAAGGCGCGAACAGACAGTCAGGAAAATCCAGAGCCGCTTCAAGTTGATTCCGAATCGCTGGTTCGACAAGTCGCTCAAGTGGGCTATGGATACAGGTCCCGCGCGCGAAGACAGCCTCGCCGACATGGGCATGGGGCATACCACCATCCGCCGCCTGCTGGGGGAACTGGGCAAATGCTTCGTTGCGAACGGCGCGCTCGAGCACGCCGATGACATTTACTGGCTGGTCGAAGATGAAGTGGACGAACTCGCGTCACTGCTCGAACGAAACGAAACACTGCCCGATTATTCCAGCAAGGCATACGCGCGCAAAGCCGAATGGCGTATGCAGATGAAACTCGTCCCGCCGCCCATGCTCCCCGAAAAATCCCGCTGGGCAAAGTTGGTCCCAGGAGGCAAAGGGGAAGTAACAGGCAACATCATCAAGGGACTCGGCGCCAGCGCGGGCAAAGTGACCGCCACCGCGCGCGTCCTGTTCAGTCCCGAAGATTTCGGCAAAATGAAACGAGGCGACGTTCTGGTCGCCGTCACCACCACCCCCGCCTGGACTCCGCTTTTCACGCTGGCATCCGCGGTCGTGACTGACATCGGCGGACCGTTGAGTCACAGTTCCATCGTCGCGCGCGAATACGGAATCCCTGCCGTGTTGGCAACTGGCATCAGCACTCGTCGCATCAAAGATGGTCAGACCATCACCGTGGATGGTAGCGCGGGGACGGTGACGATCCTCAATGGAGAATGAGATGAGTTGGAAAGAATTGGAAAAACACGCCCCTGCAATGGCATCCCTGGGCGTTGAGCGACTGAACCGAAAGGTCGCTTATCTGGCTACCATCAAGAAAGATGGTTCGCCACGCCTCCATCCCGTAACGCCATTCATTGGGAACGG
Source organism: uncultured Ignavibacteriaceae bacterium (assembly GCA_964510675.1). Classification (GTDB taxonomy): domain Bacteria; phylum Bacteroidota; class Ignavibacteria; order Ignavibacteriales; family Ignavibacteriaceae; genus RBG-16-34-14. Next base: position 244 of record CAZECH010000375.1, on the reverse strand, counting down.
TATGCTATTCATATTTACAGAACCATCTTCGCCAAAGATCCGCGACCTGTGTCACGATGGCCGTTACGCCCTTCACTGTTCCGTCGAGAGAAAAGAAGGGGAAACTTTGACTGAGTTTCTGATATCCGGCACGTGCGAGATCATCGTCGATGATCTCGCACGTGCTAAAGCGGCAAACATCGCGGCCTCGCCTGTCGTCACAAACAGCTATGTGCTGTTCGAGTTCCGAGTTGATAACGCCCTT
>CAZECH010000374.1:0-3261 GCA_964510675.1 uncultured Ignavibacteriaceae bacterium | reverse complement strand
GAGAAATAATAGTCTATTTAGAGTATAATTCGTTTCGAAAGGAATAAAGTCTACACTAGTAGGACTGATTTTCAGCATCCTGCTTGCATTTATAAAAGGTGTGGCCGGAATTTTAGGAAACTCTTATGCTCTTATTGCCGATGCGATAGAATCTGTCTCCGATGTAATTACTTCTTTAATAGTTCTTGTTGGATTAAAAATTGCTGTCAAACCAGCAGATCAAGACCACCCGTATGGTCATGGCAAAGCTGAACCACTTGCTGCGTTAGTTGTAGCTCTTGCACTACTTAGTGCTGCTGTTATTATTATTATTCAGAGCATTCATGAAATTATAACCCCGCATCATGCACCTGCGCCATTTACACTTTTGGTTTTAGTCCTTGTTGTTATTGTTAAAGAGACTCTATTTAGATTTGTTATAAAAATTGGTGAATCTGTTGAAAGCACAGTTGTTAAAATTGATGCCTGGCATCATCGTGGTGATGCAATAACTTCGGTTTTTGCATTCGTTGGTATAACTGTAGCTTTAATTGGCGGTGAAGGTTTTGAGATGGCGGATGATTATGCAGCCTTGTGCGCTTCAGGAGTTATCATCTTTAATGCTATCAGACTTGCGCGTATCAGTTTATTGGAAATTATGGATACAGCACCACCTAAAGATATTATTGAAAAGGTAAAAGAGATTGGATTATCTGTTGAAGGGGTTTTATCTCTTGAAAAATGTTTTGCAAGGAAAATGGGATTTGATTATTTCATAGATCTTCATGTAATTGTTGATGGAAAAATTTCAGTCTTTCAAGGACATGAAATAGCGCACAAAGTTAAGGACAGGATTAAATCTGTATTTCCCCGAATCAGTGATGTGCTTGTTCATATTGAACCAAATGATAATCTAAACTTCAAATAAAATTAATTATCCCTGTCACTTTATTTATTTCGCTTTTACTTAATCTTCAAACATTAATTAGTTCTTTCTGAATTTCTTTTAACTTATGCTGGCAAACACGATACTTTTTAATACATTGATTCCAGTCTTAGTGTTTATTTATTTCTGGATAGAGATTAAAATAAGATTGCAGAAAAAACAATAAATTTTGATTAAATAAAAGTTTTGAGAAAATCCATCTTCGGTCCCTTCTATTAAGTGCCCACTATAGAATTACGGAGATGGATTTCTCATTATATTTCATCTGTATTTAAAACTAAAATCCTTCATAGCTTTTCAGGATAAATAATAGATTTTAGTTTATAATTATTCTAAGTTTGTCAAAAATATTTCATCGTATTTGAAACTATCATCGAAAATTGGCCTGATTACAGGAATAGTCTTATCTTTTTACATTTTCTTTTTTACAAACCTGGATCCTGAAAATCCTAGAATAACTTATACTGCAGCGGTTGCAGTTTTAATGGCAGTCTGGTGGATGACTGAAGCAATTCCGCTTGCAGCAACTTCATTATTACCTTTTATTCTCTTCCCTTTATTTGGGGTGATAGGCGGTGAAGAAATTGCTTCATCATATTTTAATTCTGTTATTTTTCTTTTTCTTGGAGGATTTTTACTTGCATTAGCTATGGAAGATTGGGGTCTGCACAGACGAATTGCATTAACAGTTATAAATATTCTGGGAGGAAGTCCTGTTTCAATTGTAATTGGATTTATGATTTCAACTGCATTTTTGTCCATGTGGATTTCAAACACAGCAACCGCTCTAATGATGCTGCCGATTGCTTTAGCAATAATTCATAAGCTGGAGAGTGAATTTGAAATAGAAGCAACAAAAAATTTTTCAATTACTCTATTGCTCACCATAGCATATTCGTGCAGTCTTGGTGGATTAGCAACTTTAATCGGCACACCACCAAATCTCGCATTTGTAAGAATCTACCAGATCATCTTTCCAGAAGCACCTGCGATTTCTTTTGGTTCGTGGATGCTTCTTGCTGTTCCGATTTCGGTATTAATGTTAATCTTCATAGGATTCCTCTTAATTAAGGTATTTTTTAAGTTTGATAAAAATCTCCGTATTAATCCTTCATTTATAAAAGAGGAAAATCTTAAACTTGGTAAAATCACTTTTGAAGAATTGACAGTTGCTTTAATTTTCAGCATTACAGCCTTGCTTTGGATTTTCAGAAGTGATTTAAATTTAGGATTTGTTTTAATTCCAGGATGGGGAAGGCTTTTACCATATCCAGATTATATTAATGATGGAACTGTTGCTATTGGAATGGCTCTCATTCTTTTTCTTATTCCATCTAAAAATAAAAATGAAAAAAGGACTATACTTAATTCAAAAGTTTTTTCGAAAGTTCCATGGGGAATAATTCTACTTTTTGGCGGAGGTTTTGCTCTTGCTTTGAGTTTTACTAAAAGCGGCCTATCTGAATTTATAGGAAATAACTTTTATTACTTTAAAGAACTTTCTCCTTTTTTTATTGCTTTACTTGTTGCCGTAGTTATTAATTTTTTAACAGAGCTTACATCCAACACAGCAGTTGCTCAAATGATATTGCCTATTATGGCATCTGTTTCAATTGCGATGGGGATTCATCCACTTTTGCTTATGATAGTTGCTACACTTTCTTCATCTATGGCTTTTATGCTGCCGGTTGCAACACCTCCTAATACAATAATCTTTGCAAGCGAAAGATTGAAAATTCCCGATATGGTGAAAGCTGGTTTTGCTGTTAATATTATGGGTGTTATTTTAGTCACGGTTCTTGTTTATTTACTTGGTAATATACTATTTGATTTCAGCTCTTTCCCCTGGTGGGCAGGAATTAAAGACTAAAAAAATGATTATCTACAGCGTAACAATATATATAAGTAGAGATGTTGAAAATGAATGGCTTAACTGGATGAAAAAAATCCATTTACAGGATGTAATGGATACCGGTTATTTCAATTCATTCAAAATATTTAAAGTTGTGGTACCCGCACATTCACCGGATGAAACTGCTTATTGTATTCAGTATGATTGCAAATCAATGAAAGGTTACTCGGATTATCTTGAAAAACATGCTTCACGACTTCAAAGAGAACACACCATAAAATTTCAGAATAAAGTTAAAGCCGCACGGGCTGTAATGGAAGAAATCTGATATCAATTGATAAACTGCTTAATTGTTAAATTGTTTACCGAAATAATTTCATTAAAGAACAATTAACTTTGAAACAATTATAATCATGATAATGAAAAGTTCTTGAAGCTTTGCTCAAAGCTTGTAATGATAAAGATGCAAGAGTTCTTGAAGCAG
>CAZECH010000373.1:0-3273 GCA_964510675.1 uncultured Ignavibacteriaceae bacterium | reverse complement strand
GGAGTTTGTGTAACCTGCTAGTGCGTATCCCCCATCACCAGTCTGAACCACAGACCAAACTTGGTCGTCGTCTGTTCCTCCGTATGCTTTTCTCCACAATTCAATGCCAGTTGAATCAGTCTTAACCAACCAAGCATCATTTCTGCCAGCACCAAAAGACCTGGTGTAACCCGCAAGAGCATATCCTCCATCACCAGTCAAAACCATCGACTGAGCCAGGTCATGGCTTGTTCCTCCGTATGTTTTGCTCCATTCCATTGACCCCCCAGAGGTTGAACCAAAGACTTGCGCAAAACCAAAAAACAAAACTGAAACCAAAAGTAACACTAACAATGCATTTAGCACTAGTTTGTTTTCCAAACCTTCCTCTCCATCATTGCATGGCTTACATCAATACAGAGCGTTTATATCTTTTATGACGCGCACGGGAATATTATAAAAGAATTGAGATTTAATGCGCGAATATAAAGGCGCGAGCCTCTTTCTTGCGGCTCCTTGAATACAGCGCGCTTTTTATGTATCCGAGGGCTTCTTGTCACTGTTGGTGTCGCTATTTTTTATGCATTTTCCGCCGCTATTTGTTGTACTTCTTGGTATCGAATTCTTCAGCCCTTTGAAAATATTGCCAGCGCGCGTCCATAGCGGAACTTGAGAGAAAAAGAAGAGGAGATATTGCTTCTTGTTTCTTTTTTTGAAGGCAAATGCCAGCAACGTCGCCGCCATAGCGAAGGGCAAGAAAAGACGGAGTTGTATTTGCCTTAACCCTTATGGCTGGACTGATATGCGTCCCGAAGACCCCCTCCCCTTCTTAACATGCGTTATTTTCGTTTCTTGAAGTTTAGTTCCGTCTATATCTGTAACGTATTGGAAGCCTCCTTCGATTAGGTTTATAGCTTCCTCCCTTGTTGTTGCAGCTCTGCAAGTCCATTCGTCATTTTCAAGGCGCGCGCTTGCTTGCATTAGTATATGTTTTCAGAAAAAAGAGAGTGATTGTTTATTTGCGTTTTTTGAAGAGTTGTATTCCCTCAATTGTTGTGACGTATTGGTGCGGGCTTTTCCAGCAAAAAAGGGAAGAGGCTGAGTTATTTGCGTTTTCGGAACATCATTATATTTTGAGGTGTCGCCCGCGCGAAATGTAACCGAGGCGCATCAAGTCTTAAATTTTGTTGTGAACATGAATAGCTAATCGAGAGGTGAGGATACTGCATAAAGATATCGTTATTATCGGGGTCATTTTTCTGGCGATAGGGCTTGCGGCTTGTTTGTGGTCGGAGCCAACGAAGTTCGGATGTGCCTATGAACAACCTTACGGATTGACAGGAGTTGTGTTAGTTTTGGGTGGAATAGTAATTGCCACTTTAGGGTTTTTGGACCCAAGAAGAAAGCACGTATAGAATTAAGTTGTTCAGAAAAAAGGAGAGGGCTGAGAAGGTTACTTGTGTTTTCGGAACATCATTATGTCTTGTGGTGTTGTTAGAATGTATGTCCTCCGTTTTCGATTAGTTCTCCCGCTTCTTTCTCATCGTGCGCTACTGCGTGATGGTAGTTTTGGCTTTCTTCGTCGAATTGAAAGATATTAGTGTAAACCATCGTACTGTTGATTTTTCTATGCGCGCGCTAACTTACAAAAACGCTACATACAGGATTAGGTCTTCGTTCAAGAATTCCTTGCGCAAATAAGCTTCTGGAATCAGGTTAAGCTCGGCACATACTTTACGCATGGATGTATTCCAAGGTCTGACAAATACTTTGATTTTGTTTATTCTCAAATTCTTCGCGTGTTCGATCGCTCTCTTAATTAGAGCTTTACCTATTCCTTTTCGGCGATATTCACTCTTAACCGCCACGAGATGAATTTGGGCTGGATGCTCTAAGCCTCCTTCAATCATGCTCAAGAAGCCTGCGACTCCTCGCTCCTTGGTTTCACAGACAAACCATTTGAAGCCCGAGCGTTTTACACCTTCAATTATTTTCTCTGCAGTGGGTGTGGGCATTCCACGTGAAATTTCGTCGGTGAAGGCTTCAGAAATTATATCCAACACAGTTTCTATATCTTTTTCATCGAATTCACGTACGGTATACAATAGGGCAACACCAATAGTGGCTTTGTGACTCGCTAATTGAGTATCGCTTATTTCATGATTTAAAATTTGTTTAAGACCAAGTGCGTGTTTAATGCTTGCGTTTCTTGATGCAGACAAACAAACCTATAAAGGCTAAAGAGCACGCTCATAAAAAATTAATACTGACCGAGATAGCGCGCGCTTATTTTCGTTTTTTGAACAGTTTAACTCCGTCAATATCGGTTACGTATTGAAATCCGCCCTCGATTAAGTTCATGGCTTCCTCTTTTGTTGACGCTGCTCTGCAAGTCCACTCGTCGCTTTCAAGATTGACTAGGTGCATGTATAGCTGTGTAGTTTTGAGCTTCTTGTGACCCATTTGACACATTGTAAAGAACGGGTCGCCTGAGTCGCGTAATGTTTTTGTACAGAAGTAATGCCTAAAATCGTAAAGTCCTATTGATTTTATCGTTGGGTCGCTCATTTTCTGCGCAAGTCTATTTCTCATTCCACGGTAGCTGTATCCATAATTTGCTCCTGTTCCATGGAATAGTCGGTCGATAGGATTCAGTTTATTGTCTCTTATCCATTGTTCTATTGATGTTTTGAGGTTGTTAGAAATTTTTACTGCTCTTGGATTGCCTCCTTTGGCTGTGGTCGGCATTACTGCGTTGTGGTCTAGGTCGATGTCTTTGGCTTTGAGCCTCATGAGTTCTACTGGTCTAAGTCCTGCTTCCATGCTGATTTGCAGCTTGATGGATAGCGGTCGTTGTGCACTTGATATGAGCATAACGAGTTTCTCCTTTGTTGGCAGTTTGATGACTTTGGCTTCTTGCTCGTAAAATGGCATTTTCCATTCTATTTGGTAGAATTTACAGTATCTGTTGTAGGCTATGCATAAGTTTCGTCTGTAGCCATCTGTCCCTTCCATTTGCGCTATGAAAGCTTTAACTGATTCTGGTTCTGAGAGGCTTGCGCGTCTTGACAGTAGGCTTAACGCTTTTCTAGTGAACCTGATTGTGTCATCGCTCTTGTTGTCGTTCTTCATCTGGATTAAAACGTTTATCTGTTTGGATTCGTCGGGAATGAGGCTCTTGTCTATTTGGCATGGCGTTATCACTGGACGTTTGTACTTAAAATCCACTCAGTTCCCCCCTCTTCCCGAAAATAGGCGGTGTACAGGTGAAATAGGCTGGTGTGTTGGCCGTAA
>CAZECH010000372.1:0-3288 GCA_964510675.1 uncultured Ignavibacteriaceae bacterium | reverse complement strand
TGACTGGATGGGATATATAAATCTACTGAATCTTTCCATTCAGGAGATATACTTAAGTTACCATTACCTAAAACAGAAAAATATGTTGCTGAAATAAATTCCCAGTCAGAAGGCACAATGATACCAAGTATTCCCTTGTGGGCATTTGGTTCAGGAACAAGATTATCAGTTATCGTCAAACTAATATCTATAATTTCTCCGGGCTGCGCTGAAGTTGGTTGATTAACTGATTCAAATAAACAGCCGGTGAAAAATGGCAATAAAGAAAGTGAGATTATGAATATTAAATATTTAAACTTTTTTAAGTTCATCTTAATTAAGTCCAATCATTACTGAAAACCTATGCACATTATCAAAGATGTTTTCGGAAAGAACAAAAGCATAATCAAATCTCGTTGAAATGCCTCCAAATATGGGAGGTGTTATACCTAACCCGAAACTCCACTTTCCTTCATCAACATTAATTCTATGTCCTCCTCTTAATGCAACGTATTTTAATAATTGCAATTCAACTCCTATATTCACCCATTCATTATTATCAGTTGGGTGAACAAGCTCGGCAGCACCGGTTAGGACAAAATCTTCATTGATCATTAATTTATCTGAAGCACTGAGTCTGAAAAGTAGTGGTGTTCTAAAATCCTGATTTAATAAACGCATATCGGGTCCAAAATGCTGAAGTGAAAAGCCAAGTGTTAGATCTCTGAACCCTGTAGCGTAAACAGCTCCGACATCAAAAAGGACATTATTAATAGAGTAATCATCTAATTTTTCGTGAACATACTTAACCTGCAATCCTATAGATAATCTGTCGGTAAATCTTCTGGCAGCAGCAAGACCAAATACATAATCCCCGGCACTTACCATTCTTCCGGTTCCATCCGGCATTAATGCTGTTGTTTCTTCAAACTCTTTTATCTGAAGAGTTGCAGCACTTACTGCAAAAACAAAAGACATCAGAGGGAATGCAAACACTGCTGAATTATGTTTACTGCTTGCTAACCAACTATTATGTGATAATGAAACTTCATAGTTTTCTATAAATGCAATACCTGAAGGATTCCAGAATACTGAGTTTGCATTATTTACAAGACTTGCTACTGCCTCTCCCATTGCAGTTTCTTTTGCTCCAATACCAATTTTAAGAAACTGCAATCCTGCAGTCCCAGACTTAGAAAAATCAAACCCATAATCAAGCTGAGCAAGGTTTTCGCTTCCTGAAATCATCAAGATGATTACAACGATAATTATGTATGACTTTTTCATCTGTAACCTTTTACTTGATAATTATTATTGTACCTTGAGCATTACCCACGGCAGATTCAACAGTATAAAAATAAATTCCGGGTGATGTTCTCTGTCTTGAATCAGTTAGTTGATCCCATACTTCCTCACCAGAATTCAGATCTTCGTGTTCAAGAACCCGAACTAATTCGCCGCTTGATGTATATATTCTGATTGTGCAGATCGCAGGTAAGTTCGAAAAGATTATAAAATTTTCTGTGCCTAAAGTTGGGAACCCGGATACCTCTTTAAATGGATTGGGAAAAACTTTAACATTCAGAGTGTTATCTGCCGGACTTCGTGTAGCCGTTATAGCAGTTTCATTCCTATTAGTCATCCAGCTTTCCATTCCTGCACTATCTGCTGAAGTGACGGCATAAAAATATCCAGCACCAAGACTGATTGACTGATCTTCGAATACCCACTTATTATTCTCTGCATCAAAGAACCTGGTTCTATCGGTTGTCCGCTTGGGGTCAATCACTCTTATCATTGTAAAAGGACCAATAAATGATCTTTCACTACGATAAATTTTATATTCTTTGAAGTTTGATTTTCCGGATATAGGGTTTATCCAGTTGTCTTCCAAGGGAGACCAGGAAAGTGCGATTGTTTTATTGGATGGAAGAGTAAAAATATCAAATATTGGTGATGGAGGTGGAACTGATGATACTTGATAATTATTCTGAAAAAGATTCTGTGCTCTATCAATCGAATTATTTAATGAGTCCAAACCGTTAGTTAATAGTGGCTGCGAAATTAACCCGAGCAATGCTTGTTCTAATGGAATTCCATTCACAGCTTCTGCTGTGACAATTTTAACAGATGCATCAGGGGCTAAATTATAAGGGCCTGCACTCATAAGCATAAAAGGAGTAAGATGATCCCCGGCATTTGCCTGAAGAGTCCTATCTGTTCCATTTAGTATGTTGTATAAATTCAGCGAAGTTGAACTTTGAATTGTGAAAAAGCTTTCATTGTTAAGCAGTTGTGCCCAAAAAACATTTGACGGTTGAGGACGATTATCCAAAGCGGGATCAGCATATAAAAATGAAAAACCAGCATAACCTGTTGTTCTTAATTCACCTGCAGACTCCCAGAAATTACCAATGTCACCTGGAAGACTAAAATTCGGTGTATCATCCCGGGCAAAAATCATATTTCTTGTGGAATCGTATGCAACAAATTCATCAGTCCGGTTAAAATCATCTCCCCATCCGTTATGAACAACAAAGTCCTGATAGCTTGGTCTGATTAAATTTGGAAATCCAATATAGAGATTATCTACAACAGTAGGATTTTGATTTGTAATTACATATTCACAAATAACAAAATTATTTAATAATGGGAAGCTCCAAACACGACTCTTCCTTTCAATAGAAATATTTTCAGTAGTCTTCCATCGGGCAGTGATAACCTGTTCAGCTTCAGCCGGATTATAAGTTGGTGAACCAATAAAATTATCAACCCTTTCTATTGTTTCAAAAGTGCCGTTATCCACAAAACCAAATGGACCATTTTCTGTAAAGAATAAAGTACCATCAGATTTTTTCCCTCCGATCCACATTCCAGAACCGACCATATATGATCTCTGATCATCTTTATTCATTTCATTCGGACCACCTGGCCAATCCATACTTGGAAAATATTCAAATCTGTTGGTTGGGTTTGGTGCTCCGATAGTTCCGTTATCTTTCATTGTCTCCCAAAGATTTCCTCGGTCATGAATTTTAAAATCAGCATTGCGGACTTGCGCAGACAATGAGGTAATAAGAGCAAAGCCGATTATCAATAATTTTATTTTATTCATTGTAATTCTATAATCATTTTTTAGAAAGAATATTTAACACCGACGTAGAAACGTCTTGCATCATAATAATTCTGCCAACTGATATCATAGCCAGAAGCATCAACTGATGAGATCTTTCCGGATTCTACATAATTTTTTGTTGCGTTAGCATCAAAAACAACATCACCATAAGACCGACGGTTTTTTATATCAAA
>CAZECH010000371.1:0-3290 GCA_964510675.1 uncultured Ignavibacteriaceae bacterium | reverse complement strand
TACTCTGATTTATTTTTGAAAAGACCAATCTTTGCACCAATCCACATTCCTTTCACAGTTTTGAATTCCTCTCCTAATGTCCGGAAGAAGTAAAATTATAAGAGAAATTGTCAGAAAAATTTTCTTCAATATTCTATAAAATTAATAGAGCAATATCATTTTTTTAGTTTCGGAGAAAACACCGGTAGAGAGCTTGTAGAAATATATTCCTGAAGATAAACCGGCTGCATCAAATATTATCTCATATGTTCCAGGTGCCTTTTCTACATTTACTAGTGTTGATACTTCATTTCCAAGAACATCATAAATCCTTAACATTGTTTTTTGCCCTGATGATGAATCTTTTCCTTTTTTAACTTTAGGTATTAGGTAGACAATTCTAGTGGAAGGATTAAATGGATTAGGATAATTCTGCATTAAATATGGTGTCCTGGGCTGATAGTTATCATAATCATTAACACCGGTAGTACTGCTTTCTTTAATCCTTATTTCTCCTTTATCGGGTACAGCATCAAACATTATATATTTTTTTGAATCTATTTCTACAACCTGCGATTCTACTACACTGTCACCCTGAGAGATGATGGCGGAAATCCAGTCTACCGGGAGTTCCCGTTTGATTGTTATAGGAAAATCATAGATCTCATTTTCAAGAGTATCGCTAACTTCACATGTGATGAGTGAATCTGTTGCAGATAATTCGACCACTGAAGCGCTGTTCCGTTCTCTTATATAACGGACAACATTACCGAATGACGAAACCCAGAATTTTAAAGGATTTGAATTAAGATATTCAAGAGCAGCTCTGAGGGTATCCGACACTACAGGAGACCACCCTCCGTCGTTATCTACACCATGAAGAAGAAACACTACCCATCCTTTTGAAGTTGCTGCAGTATTAGCTCTGTTGTTAAAATCCTGTGCAGTCTTTACATTACCTTCCGGACCGCATACTATTGAACTGATATTCAGAAAATCTGACGGCGTTTTCGGTTCAATAGAACCGGAACACCCTCTTGCTGCAATATAATATTCGCTGCATAATGTATAATCGCCTGCCACACAGTATGGATATGCAATAGTTATACATTGTTCACCCGGCACCTGGTTATTAATCTGATCTTTTGAGTTTTTTAATTCAATGGTCTGCTGTTCAGCACTTAAAGTATTCAGGTAGGGATGCGTAATTGTATGGCTTGCAACTTCGTGTCCATTTAAAGCAGCATTATGCAGGGCATTCCAGTTTCCGGAAGACCAGTTTACCACCGTAAATAAGGTTAATTTAAAATTATATTCATCAAACATCGGAATTGCAACTGTAAAATGCTTGGGGGTTCCATCGTCAAAAGTAAAGCTTACAGCAGAAGTCCGGAATCCCTGCCAGTCAGCAACCTGATAAAACGAATCAACTTCCTGTGATAAAACTTCTCCGGATGCTAAAAGAAATAAAAACAAAAAAAAGTTTTTAAATAAATTGTTCATAAAAAGTTCTCATAATTAAATAGTAAATAGGATTAACATAAAAAATGGATTATGAAACCGTTTCACACATTGCCCTCAGGATTTTCTGCATGAAATATTTTTGACATTAATTATTTTTTAACAGATCATTTACCGCATTAACAAGATAAATGTAACTTGCACCAACATTAATAACATATTCATTTTCACCCCACAGAAAAGGCCAGTCTTCTTTATTTTCAGGGAAATCAGGTTTAATGATAAGCACTCCCGGAACGATACCTCCTGCAATAAAAGTATAGTCAGCACGATTATTTCCATATGCTACTTTTTTGGACACAGTACCAACTCCTGAAACAAAAGAAATATTTGAACCCGGATGACATCCATAAATGAAATTCAAACCACGATAGATAAATTCAGGATTAATTTTATCCGGAAAAGCTTTATGTAAAATGTAATTTGTTAATGCAAAACCAATAACACCGCCTGCGCCAGCCCAACCGCCTGTTGAAATAAAAACACCAAATGGATTCTGATCACCAAATCTTTCAAGATTGGTTTTATAATTATTAACTAATTCTTCTACCTTTTTTGAGTAAGATTCATTCATATATGGTAACACCCGGACAAAATTTGCAGCGTTAAAATTAAATTGGTTTTCCATTTCGAAAAGCAGCTCATTTATTCTCTTCCCGTACTTATCTTCTTTTGTACAAATCAGAAGTTCAACTGCTGCCTTTAATTCTTCTGCTTTCAAAGGACCGCCGGTTGTGTTGCCGTGAGAGAATATATCGGGCTCGTGACTATGTTCTTCATTCCATACTCTAACAGCTGTTTCAAAGCATTCACTGGCAAGCTCGTCATTATATCCGCGTAAAGCTCTGCTTGCAGCAGCAAGTGCAGCAATAGAACCATAATTCAACGGAGTAGATTTATTTGTAAATGCCCACCTGTCATCAAAAGTGCCGCTAGTAAATCCATCAGATTCAAGACTATCAAGTTCTGGATTGTAAATTAGATTATCCGTTTTCGTTGAACCATCGCCAAGATGGGTATATTGGGAAAGATGTGCTTCTACAATTCCGTTGATCGCATGACCTACTGCTTTATGCTGAGCTAAAAGCTGCAATGTTCCATGTTCAATTTGCTGAAGCAGATCGGGTTTACCGTCAGGGTGATGAATATCTACATAACGATTGGTTTGATTAATTGTTGTCTCATCTCTTTGCAGATTAAAATTTTCCCAGATCTGAACGAGATTTAATACAACAGAATAATTTGTTTGAGTTCGAATATCATAATCCCCCGCATCATACCATCCGCCAATATTTAATCCCCTAATGTGCTCGCCAGGTTCATATTGGGTATCAGTCGTTGGTCCTTGTGCATAAAGATCAAAATGTTTATGATTAATAGGAGCCTGTAATGCATCATCAAAATGGGATGCTCCATGCCAGACACGGTAAGCTTCATTCACAAACATATGATCCATCTGAACCGGGAAGAAAACATCAAGTGTCGGATGCCAGGCATCTTCATAAATATCTTCATAAATTCTGAATGCAGAGGTTCTTATAGTATCATATTCAATAATATAAATTCCATTCTCATTTATATCCGAAAAATCAAAGGTGGAATAATTATATCTTAAATAATTACCCCAGGTTTTTAATTCTCCTTTAAATTTTTCTGTTAAACTGCCATCTTTATTTACCTTTAACAGAAGGGCAGAGTTAAGTGGACTATCATTCTTATCAAACTCTATGACAGCTACTTTTTTTTGTTTTGGATGATATCCAAGCTGGGAATAAGCAATCATAGGAGGA
>CAZECH010000370.1:0-3312 GCA_964510675.1 uncultured Ignavibacteriaceae bacterium | reverse complement strand
GTAAAGGATTTTGCAATAACAGAAATATCAAAAAATTACCTTAGATGGAATGGCGATTTCAAATGGTTGCATAGTGTAATTCAAGTTAATGAAGGTCTAAAAGCACCTGTTATTGATTTACTTCTTAAATATGCTTCTAATTGGAAAAATTTTAAATCATTAAACGGCCTTGCAGATTACGGAGGTATTAATAATTTATTAGAATGTGTTAGCACATATATTCACGAAGTATCTTCTCTTAATGCAGCAAATGTATTTAATCTTCGAACCGCAGCAGAACTTTGCGAGCTTATTGGTAAGCCAGACAGAATGGAGCACTACCTGAATGAAGCGAATGAGCTTATTCCTCAGATCAATAAACTCTATGTAGATGGTAAAGGTTATTGGTCAACAAGATTTCCTGATGGCAGTTTGGTTGAAGTAAGACATTGTTATGATTTTATTACAATTCTGAATATGATTCCAAATGATTTGACAGTAAAACAAAAAAATGAGATGGTTGAATTCTTTAAGCGAGAACTTCAATCACCAACCTGGATGCGGGCTCTATCAGCAGGTGATGAAAATGCTATGTTCAGTGTAAGACCAGATCATCAATGGAATGGTGCATATCCCGCATGGCCTGCACAAGCTGTTACTGCTTTATTCAAAACCGGCAATACTGAGTTAGCACTAAAATGGCTTAAGGGACTATCAAAATCTGTTAATCAAGGACCTTTAGGACAGGCACATTTTGTAGAATCAGCTATTGACCCAGAAAACGGTGGTGCAAGGAAAGCTCCACCTGATATGCCCTATATTACCGATTGGACTGTATCATCAAGCGGAAGTTGGACTAACATAATCATTGAATCCATCTTCGGAATAAATGCGACTTTAAATAAAGGCATTAACTCAGTTCCACAGTTTGGCAGCTTTGATACAAATGCTGAATTAAAAAATATTTCTTATCAGGGAAATCTTTATCACGCTGATTCTAAAGGATTGAGGAAAATTTAATTTAACATCTCAAACAATATGGAAAAGGAAACCGAACAGATAATTTATAAGAGTATCTTAGAAGGATTGAGTATTTCTTTAGAAAATTGGAGTAATCTTTCTGAAGATTATAAAGGAATTATCCTGCAGAATATTTTAAACTCGTTGGAACAACAGGATTATCCATTTTATGAAAGTGATTCGAAAGTAATCCTGATTTATAAAGGTGATGCCCACAATGTTACATTACAAAGCGATATTACTGGTTGGATTGACCCAATTCAATTTAAAAAATTAAATGATCGCAATTTATTTTTCCTCAAACTTGAATTAGAGCCTGATGCAAGAATTCAATATCTGTTGATAGTTGATGGTAATGCTATTTGTGATCCTTCAAATAAATTTAAATCCCTGCACGGTTTGGGTACCCTTTCCGAATTTGCAATGCCGAAGTATGAAAGGTATCATTATCATAACGAGTTTATTTATGGGAAAGAAGGCAGCTACGAGGGATTAATAAAACACATTCTTCCTTCCGGTGCATTGCCGTATGATCACGAAGTACACGTTTATCTTCCGCCATATTACATTAAGAAGAATAAATATCCAACTGTTTATTTTCATGACGGACCTGATTACATCCGATTCGGACTGGCACCTTATTCAATTAACAGATTAATTATTGAAAATAAGATTGAACCTTGTATAGCAGTTTTTGTAACACCTCCTAATCTTCATCAACCTTCAGAACCAAACAGATCAACTGAATATGGGATGAATGATAATTATGTAAAATTTTTCTGCGATGAACTTGTTAATTTTATTGATAATAATTATTCCTCAATTCAGTCGGCTGACAAACGACTTGCTGTTGGTGATTCTTATGCCGGATTAATTTCCACTTACATTACTATTGTAAGAAGTGATGTGTTTCAAAATGTTTATTCACAATCGGGTTATTATTCTTTTAATGATGACCGAATAATTAAATTATTCAAAAGTTCTGAAAGAAAACCTATCAACATGTTTTTGGATATTGGTACGTATGAAGAAAATGTTGGAGCAGATTTTCTTCCACAAACTGAACTCAATTTTACAAATGCTAATCGCAGAATGAGAGATGTGTTACTTTATAAAGATTATAATTTTGTATACAGAGAATATCACGAAGGGCATACCTGGGGAAATTGGAGAAGACATCTGATTGATGCTATGGTTTATTTTTTCGGCAATCAAGGAGAATGGAAATGAGATTTGGAATGGACTTTGGCGGTACCAACATAAAGGCCGGAGTTTTTGATGAAAATAGTAACCCGTTAAATTTCATTGAAAAAAAACTTATCGAATTTTCAGGTTCAGGAAATCTTCTGGAAAATCTTATTAATCATGCAAAAAATGTGATTGGCACTAATAAAATAAAAAGCGGTGGGCTTGCTATTAAAGGCTTAATCAATACAGAAACAGGGGTGCTTGAAAATGATATTGGTGCTGGACAAATGCTTGCTGGTATAAATCTAAAAAAGACTTTTACCGATGAACTCGGATTTCCATTTGCTGTGGAAAATGATGCCCGTGCTTATGCGTGGGGTGAATATAGATTCGGTGCAGGCAGAGGAAGCAAAGCGATGGTTTGCATGACGTTAGGTACTGGTGTCGGGTGCTCGCTTGTTGCTGATGGAAAATCCTATTGTGGATCCGACTCATTAGGTGGATTATTAGGTGGTCATATTAGTATAGATAAAAATGGGCCTGAATGTTCTTGCGGGAATAAAGGATGTCTCGAACTTTATTGTTCTGCTACTGCTTTAAGTAAAAAAGTAAAAGATATGCATCCCGCAATGAATGACACAATTGATGTTTTGCCTGAGTTTTTTTTACATGTAAAATCCGGTGATGAATTATTTGTAAAAACATTTAATGAATTTATTAATGATTTGTCAATTGGAATAGTTAACGCAATTCACGCTTATGGTCCAGATGTAGTTGTATTAGGTGGAGGTATTTTTTACTCTGCCGATGTAATAATTCCACCATTAACAAAACTGGTACACAAACGAGCATGGACGGTTCCTAAAAACAAAGTGGAAATAAAAAAATCATTGCTTGGTAATAATGCTGCTGCAATTGGGGTAGCATTTATAGAAAGATAAAAGTTTTTATAATAGGAGATTTAATGTCTAATCAGAATCTGACACATATAGAAGATCCATTTATTTCATTGCTTCCTGAAAGAATGAGCAAATTTCCCCGGGGACCATTTGACACATTTCCAAAATTTACTATAAGCATAGGAACAATTGAAAAAGGATACAATGTATTAGCAGATCATATCTC
>CAZECH010000369.1:0-3320 GCA_964510675.1 uncultured Ignavibacteriaceae bacterium | reverse complement strand
GATTCAAGATATAAAAAGCTTTTAGCCTGTGCCAAGCACTATGCTGTTCATTCAGGACCAGAATGGAGCCGGCATACACTTAATCTTAACGATGTTGATCCGCGTGATTTGTGGGAAACCTATCTTCCCGCCTTCAAATCGTTGGTTCAGGTTGCGGATGTACGCCAGGTGATGTGTGCTTATCAGCGTTTAGATGATGATCCTTGTTGCGGAAACACACGCTTGCTTCAAAAAATATTACGCGATGACTGGGGCTTTAAGTACGTAGTCGTTTCTGATTGTGGAGCTATTGCAGATTTTTATACAACCCACAAAGTATCATCAGATGCTCTTCATGCCTCTGTAAAAGGAGTCTGGTCAGGTACAGATGTTGAATGCCAATGGATTAATCATAATTATAAACTTTTACCTGATGCTGTTGAAAGAGGTTTGATTACCGAAGAAGAAATAAATAATAATTTGATGCGCGTGCTGGTTGGTCGATTCGATCTTGGTGAAATGGATGACGATGCGCTGGTTCCTTGGGCAAAAATTCCTATGTCAGTGGTTAATAATGAAGAGCATAGAAAACTTGCTTTTGATATGGCTCTTGAATCAATGACTCTTCTCCAGAATAAAAACAATATTCTTCCTTTAAATAAATCAGTTGAAAAAATAGCTGTAGTTGGTCCTAATGCAGATGATGAATCCATGTTATGGGGCAATTATAATGGAAAGCCGGTTCGTACTATAACAATTCTCGATGGCATTAAATCAAAGGTTTCAGATAAGAAAATTTTTTATGATAAAGGATGCGATCTGGTTGAGGATAAAGTAACACAAAGTTATTTCAATAAATGTTCGATTGATGGTGAACAAGGATTTAAGGCTACATACTGGAATAACGCAGATCTTACCGGAGATGTTGTTGCAACACAACAAATTGTTAATCCCATAAAGTTAACCACTGCTGGTCAACATGAATTTGCACCCGGAGTAAAACTTGAAGGATTTTCAGCTAAATATGAAACTGAGTTTGAAGCATCTCAGGATGAAGAGATTGTTTTTAAATGTGGAGCTACAGGACACTTTGAATTGCTTGTAAACGGAGAATCTATTATTAAGTATGATAATTGGCGAACACTTCCGTCAAGACATCCATACAAGGTTGAAAACGGAAAGAAATATAAAATTGAAATCCTTTATGCTCAGATGCACAATTGGCAGGCAAACATAGAATTTAGTTTTGGTAAAGAAGTAGATGTGGATTACACTGAACTTTTAAATAAACTTAAAGGAATTGATGTTGTAATATTTGTCGGTGGTCTTTCCTCTCTCCTTGAAGGTGAAGAAATGCCGGTATCGTACCCGGGTTTTAAAGGCGGTGACCGTACTGATATTGAACTTCCTGCGGTACAGCGCAATTGTATTAAAGCATTAAAGCAAGCTGGTAAGAAAATTGTTTATGTGAATTGTTCCGGTTCTGCTTTAGCATTGACTCCTGAAACCGAAACCTGCGATGCAATACTTCAAGCGTGGTATGGAGGAGAATCCGGAGGGCAGGCGGTTGCCGATGTGTTGTTTGGAGATTATAATCCTTCCGGTAAACTCCCCATAACTTTCTATAAAAATTCTCAGCAGTTACCCGATTTTGAAGATTATTCTATGAAAGATCGTACATACCGTTACATGCCTGATGCTCTTTTCCCATTTGGCTATGGCTTGAGTTATACAACTTTCTCAATTGGTGATGCAACACTTAGCAGAACAGAAATAAAAAAAGATGAAAGTATTGAATTAACTATTGCAGTATCAAATACCGGCAAATACGACGGAACAGAAATAATTCAGGTATATGTACATAAGGTAGGCGACAGTGACGGACCAATAAAAACACTGAAGGGTTATCAAAGAGTTAAGCTATCAGCAAGTAAAACCGGTCAGGCAGTAATTAATCTACCTTATAGTTCGTTTGAGTTTTTTGATAGAGAAAAAGTCAAGATGCTAGTAAGTCCGGGAGAATATGAGATTTTCTATGGCAATAGTTCAGATTCAAAAAATTTAAAGATAATAAAAATCCTGGTTCAATAAACTTAATGGAATTACTTGTGTTGCGGACAGAATTAGTTACTTATAATCTGGTGAATAAAAAATGAGGATTCAATTTTTGTTAATAACTTGCTTCAGCATCTTTTGTTTTGCACAAGAAGAAGTAGTGAACATTGAAGTTGACTTGAATAAAGAAATTGGAGAGCTAAAACCTATTTGGGCTTGGTTTGGCTACGATGAACCAAATTATACTTACATGAAAGATGGTAAAAAACTTTTAAGTGAACTTGCAGAATTGAGCCCGGTTCCGGTTTATGTCCGTACGCATAATTTAATGACTACAGGGGATGGAACTCCTGCACTTAAATGGGGTTCGACAAACATGTACACTGAAGATCAAAGTGGTAATCCTATTTACAACTGGACAATTGTGGATAGCATCTTCGATACCTATATTAATTTAAAAATGAAGCCGCTGGCCGAAATAGGATTTATGCCGGAAGCACTTTCAGTTAAGCCTGAACCATATAAACATAATTGGGATCCGGCAGATAAAAATTCCATTTTGTTTTCCGGATGGGCTTACCCGCCAAAAGATTATAATAAATGGTCGGAATTGATTTATCAGTGGGTTAAACACTGTGTTGAACGATATGGAAAAGCTGAAGTAGAAACATGGTACTGGCAAGTATGGAATGAACCGAATATTCCTTATTTACAAGCTGACGATCAACTTACTACATACTGTAAAATGTATGATTATGCTTCCTATGCAGTAAAACGTGCTTTGCCTACTGCAAAATTTGGAGGTCCCCATACAACAGGTGTTGCTAATGACTTTATGAAAGGATTCATACTCCATTGCTTGAAAGGAAATAATGAGGCAACAGGAAAGATTGGAGCCCCTCTTGATTTTATTGCTTTTCATGCCAAAGGTTCTCCTGAAGTTGTTGATGATGTTGTATTAATGGGAATACAAAATCAACTTAATGCAGTAGATGAAAATCTTAAGCTTATCTCATCAATTCCCGAAATAAAAAATCTTCCAATAATAATAGGTGAATCTGATCCCGAAGGTTGTGCAGCATGCGGAATGAATACTCATCCTGCAAATTCTTATCGCAATGGGACCATGTATTCGAGTTATACGGCTGCATCCTTAGCACGTATTTATGATATAAATGATTACTACAGTACAAACCTTATTGGAGCTGTAAACTGGTCTTTTGAATTTGAAAACCAACCATGGTTTCACGGCTTCCGTGATCTTGCTACTAATGGAGTTAATAAAC
>CAZECH010000368.1:0-3328 GCA_964510675.1 uncultured Ignavibacteriaceae bacterium | reverse complement strand
AAAGGAGAAACCATATAAATCCAAAGAAAGAACCAAATGGGATTTGCTGAAATATTAAAGGCATTGAAACAAAACCAAGATCAAAAGCTCCGCCTTGTGCAATTTGAATTGTCATTGTAAGTCCGAAAAAAGCAACAGCCGCAGGAATTGCAATTGATCCTCCAAGTATCACTTCAACAAACTCATTGGTTGCTGATGTGCTTAATCCTGATAGCACAATATCATCTTTAGGTTTAAGATAACTTGCATAAGCATGGATAGTCCCCATTCCAACAGATAATGTAAAGAAAATTTGACCTGCAGCAGCAAGCCATACTTTAGGATTTCCAAGTGATGAAAAATCCGGGTTCCATATAAAAGCTAAACCACTCATTACAGAATTTTCCGGTTTGGAAGGATCAGGTGAGCCAAGTGTTAAAACTCTTATTGCCAGGATTACACCAAAAAGAAAAAGAAGCGGCATTGCAATCTTTGCAAGTCTTTCAATTCCTTTTGAAATACCTTTATATAAAATCCAAAAGTTTAATACAAAAGTTATCAGCATAAATAAATAAGCCGGAAGAATTGAATCGAAATGAACACTTGTTTCTCTTCCCTGGAAACTGTAAAGAAAGCTTCTCATAGAATCAAAGGTGCTCATGTCAAAATAACTTTCGGTAATAGAAAAGAAACTGAAGGCAAGTGTCCAGGATTCGATGTAAGTGTAGTAAATCATTATGACCAAAGAAATAAAAAGACCAAGAGCACCAAAATACTTTGCAAGTTTATTTTTCCACAAAACGTCAAACATTCCTGGAGCTGAACCATGCCTGTACTTTCCACCATTCCTTCCAATACCCCATTCAATCCACATAAGAGGGATACCGAGAATTAGGAAAAATATGAAATAAGGAATCATAAAGGCACCACCACCGTTTTGCGTTGCCTGAACAGGAAACCTTAAAAAATTTCCAAGTCCGACAGCATTACCGGCAACGGCAAGAATTAAACCTATCCTGCTTCCCCATTGCTCTCGTTCGTTTGTTTGTGACATATAATTTCCTATTAAGGATTATAATTGCAAATAAATATTTTTCTTACTCTTCCCCGATTAAGATTGCAAGAGAACTAATGCAATGTAATTTCATTTTATGCATTTTTCAAATCAGGAGTTAAAATTTCTTTTTCAGATGAAGCGATTGCAACTGTAACTGCAGCATCACCAGAAATATTAGTTACTGTTCTGCACATATCAAGAATTCTGTCAACACCAAGAATAAGAGCTATTCCCTCTTCAGGAATTCCAACAGATTTAAGAACAATGATGAGCATAATAATTCCAACTCCGGGAACAGGTGCCGTACCTATAGATGCGAGTGTTGCAGTTAAAACTATAGTAAGCTGTTGAGCAAAGTTAAGATCCATCCCAAAAACCTGTGCAATAAAAACAGCAGCTACACCCTGGTACAAAGCTGTTCCATCCATATTTATTGTTGCACCTAGAGGTAATACAAAACTCGTTACTGATTTTGAAACTCCAAGGTTTTCCTGGCAGCATTCCATATTTACAGGTAATGTTGCAGCACTTGAACTAGTACTGAAAGCAATTGCCTGTGCTTTTCTCATTCCCCTGAAGAATGAAATAACTTTTATTTTTGAAAAAAGTTTTATTATTAATGAATAAGTTCCTACAGTATGTATGAATAAACCTAAAAGCACAGAAGCCATGTACCAGATTAATGTCTGGAGAATATTAAAACCAAACTCACTTACAGTTGCTGCAATCAATGCGAAAACACCCAGCGGAGCAATTAACATAATAATATCCACAAGCCTTATCATTGCCTCACTCAAACCATTAAAAAAATTAAGTACAGGCTCAGATTTTTCTTTTTGAATCAGACTTAAGACAACTCCGAGTAAAAGAGCAAAGAAAACTATTTGCAGCATTTCACCATCAGCTAAAGCTTTTAAGGGATTTTTAGGAACAAGGTTCACAATCATATTAATAATGTCATAATCAGCAACCTGTTCTATTTTTTCTGTTATGTCTTCACTATAAACAGAAAGCATTCTCTCTTTTGTTGAAGAATCAATTTGTTTACCCGGTTGAATAATATTAGCAATGACGAGTCCGATTGAAATCGCTATTGCAGTTGTAACCAGATAAAAGGCAATAGTTTTTCCGCCTATCCTGGCAAACTTTTTTATATCTCCCAGACTCGCGGCACCAACAGTTAAAGATGAAAGAACTAATGGAACAGCAATCATCATCAGCAATCGAATGAAGATATCGCCTATCCATTTTATAGATGTGGCAATCGAACTTTCCCTTGTAATGGATTTGATATTGGTGAAATACCCGGTTTGCTTTTCAGATGAATTTCCATCATCAAAACCAGTTACCCTGGCACTGATTTCATTTCCATTCTTACTTAATTTTTTGTAATGTGCAACTATTTCAAGCTGGGAATCTCTGCCAAAGCTTATCGAATCTGAACCGGTAACAAAAAGAAACTGGTCCCAATCATTAATTACTTTTTGCTCCTTGTTATATTTAATAACAAGCGTATTCTGGTTTACGTTAAAGATTGAGCCGAAAATTGCCCCTGCTACTAAAGCAATTAATATCTGGTTATGTAGCTTGGGAAACTTCAAATGTTATAACATAATTAAATGAACATTGAATAAATTACATATCCTATAATTCCAATAAATCCGAGCCCAATTAAACTAATAAAAATATAAAATATCAAATCGTTTGTTTTTTTTTCATTACTCACAGTAATACCTCACAAAAAAAATTTGTAAATAAAATTAATTAATAGTTAAGAGGTACTACTTTATTTAAGTGCTTGTGGCAAAGTGGCTAAAAATAAAACAATTAAAATGAACCTTGCCGGATAAATAATTATCCTGCTTTATTTTTTTGTAAAGCAGGTTGAAATTATTCTTGTCATCGGTTGAAAGGAAAGCAATTTGAAAATAACTATGATTACGGTTTATTTCATTATTATGAGATTTTTCAGATATAACCGGATTTAGTAAAATCCCTTCCGGTGCCAATTCATGGTAAAGTTTATTTTGCGGGTTAGATAAGACAGGAAAAGAAAATGAAACAAAAATAAAATTGGAAAAAAGTATCCAGGTTAGAACTATGCAAAAAAAACTATTGATATTTTTTTCTTGATTCATCATTTTGCCGGAGCATAATTACCACAAAATAAATCAAAAAACAAATTGATTTTGCATATAATATTTTAATCACGAAATCAATTTACTTTTCAGTTTTAATCGTTTTTACTCCTTTTTTACGATGCCTTAAGAACTCAATTACTCCTGGTAAAAC
>CAZECH010000367.1:0-3328 GCA_964510675.1 uncultured Ignavibacteriaceae bacterium | reverse complement strand
TTAGTGAGGCATAAAATGGATCTTAACGAAACGACCAATTCATCAGAACAGGAAGTTGGGGAATTAAGTCACTCCGATAAAATGATCGGAGTGTTCACAGAACCAACCCGAATGTTTTCTATCACTTCAAAATTTGCACCCAGGCATAAAGACTGGGTAATCCCCGTAGTTATTTTTTTCATCGTTATTGCTCTTATTAGAATTCTAGCAATGACAAATAAAGAAGTTTACTTCGAAGCAAAAAAACAAGGCATTGAACGAATTGAAAAAATGGTAGAAAGTGGAACGATGACAAGAGAACAAGGCGATGAAGCTATTGATGCAATTGATCAGCAAATGGAATTTATGCAGGGACCTATCGGCTGGGTTATTTCAATCGTGTCAACACTAATCTTTGGATTCATATTTTTCTTAATTCTGGTTGGAATTTATTATCTGTTCATAAAATTTCTGCTTAAAGGTGAAGGAACTTTTACATCTGCACTTGTCGCAAGCGGATTGACAACCTATATCAGCATTCTTCAGATTATTCTTGGTGGAATACTTACGATGCTGCTTGGTAAAATGATAATGGATACAAGCCTCGCTTCGTTGATGGGTAGTGATAAAACAACATTAACTGGCTGGCTGCTCGCTAAAGTTGATCCAATAAGTATATGGGCATACATTATTCTTGCTATTGGATTAGCAAAAATGTTTAAATCTGAATCAACAGGTAAATATTATGCTCTGGTATTTGGGCTTTGGCTTATTGGAGGGTTTATCTTATTCCAGCTTGCACAGGCATTTCCATTCCTTCAGGTTTTCATAAAATAGTAAAATTCTTAATTGAGACTCACCTTGGAGGTGAGTCTCACTTGTTATTTTGAAGTAAGTCTCACGTATTTTTCTCACACATTTCAATCCACTCACTTTTTAATCTTTTTTAGTTCCAACAAATACTTAGTTAAACCTTTTATTGCCTGCTTAATAGAAATATGATCCTTCACATAAGACTCATAATTATTCGCATCCTTAAAGTGCCTATCCCTGAATTTTAGATCCACAAGGGTTCCATTTCTTTTTCCAACCCATTCAGGATAGTTTGAGAATTCCCAATCCTCAATTTTTTCCACCAAGCCGTCATCAACAGGATTTCTATGTATATATCTACACAATTGCTTTAAATAATTTACATCTTCAACTTCAATCGACTTAAACGGACCTTCGAATAATGTTCCTGTTCTGTTATAACTTTTATTTATTGCCTTTGTATAAGCATTGAATATGTAAGCAATTGGAATGTTTAATGCTATATCATCATTTTGTCTCAAAAGGAAGTGATAGTGATTTGGCAACACGACCCACGCGATTAGGTCTTCCAGGATTTCCTTGACTGAATTTAATAACCGTGCTTCAAACTCCGTTCGGCGCTTTGGCGAATTCATGATCGGACGATGCTCAAAATTTGCCGCCGAAATCAAGTAAACTCCTGCGTCTCGAAAAGGATGAGGAGGAGCATGTAATGGGTAGCCATGCTCATGGCGGTAGCGAACGATTTCCTCACGTTCTTCCGGAGATAGCGTAACTTTTGCGCAATCATCGACAGGAACGTGAAAAACGGCAAAAAAGAGATTCGCCATAAAGACCTGCTCGGCGCTGGAAAAAAGAGAGATTTGCCCGCAAAAGCACTGGCGGGGCTGAACGTTAACAACATACCTTCAGAATGATGGATGACGGTGGCGGAAGTATTGGCAGCGACTTGCACCTGCATTTTGATGCCCATCTTGCGGAGCGGGAGTGAGTTCTCACTTGGCAGGGCATGTTGCTCAATCCATACAGCTGCCCAGCGGATAAAGTTGGCGGCGAAAATGGTCATGGCTTCCTGTAAATAGATCGCGGGTTCGGAACGCACTTTCAAGCGGTTGAGATAAAAAACCTGTTTGGTTTCCTTGATGCCTGCTTCAATGGTTTGACGCGCATTGTAACGATTGAACCAAGCGGGTAAGTTGGTCGTGACAGGTGTATCGCCAAAGTGAGCCAAAGCGCTGTGCTTTTGAGTCTTGCCCGTATAGAAACGTTCCAGAGCGACATCCAGTGGATAGGGACAGTGTTGAAGTTCCAATCCCGACCATGCCAGCATCTCTGCATTGTCACCCACACGCGTCCAAACCGTATCGGGAGAATTTTTTTGTCTTAGCATCTCGGTAATTTTGTGGTTGTGTAATTTGACATACACTTCATAGCCCATTTCAATCAGCAGAGCGATGTTCTCATACGTGCCAAAACCAGCGTCAAGACGAAAACAGGCTTTCACAGGCTGTGGATTTTCAAGATTGTCCTGTTCAAATTGTTCGAGCCGCTGACGCAGGATTTTCTCATCTTCCAGGTGAACTTTCATCTGGGCCAGTGTCTTTTCCAACTTTTTGCGGGCAATTTCGATCGACTTCTCGCGGCGTAGGCATCGACGTTCGAGAACCGCGATGCGTTTTGGCTTTGTTTCTTCTCGTAGTTGAGTGGATACTTCTTCTTTAACGCGTTGTGCAGTTTCCAAGTTCACCTGCTGGCTCACCAATCGTTTTTCAGCAGGCGCTCGGCTTTTGACATGGGCCTCGATCCGCTTTTGCAAGAGTTCAGTGCGCCGTTTGGGACGCTGTCCGCTGCGTTTTTCGGCTGTCCGCACGAGCCCTTCGGCTTGTGTGCAAGAGACGGTATCGCCAGCATGGTGATCAACCGAGATCCACAACCGTCCATAGGTCGGGCTTTGCAGGCTGACCACGCCTGCCTGATAGCCCAGCCGAATTTCATCTGACATATGTCCGTAGGCCGCGTTCGGATAGGTGCGGCTGGTATTTGAGACGGGCAGTCCCGTTAGGTCACCGTCATATTCCAACCCGCGATCTTGGGCACGCAAGAGCGTCAATTCACTTTTTATCATGGGTTGGCTGACGCGCTCCAAGACTTCCGCCAGCGCATTGACTTCTGACCAAGTCAATTTCTTCAGCGTGCGGCTCACGCCCGTATAGTCTGCCCATCCCTGCTGACCCCACGCCTGTGCAACTGCGACATCTTTGTCCAGCGGGTGGGCTGCCAAACTGACATCTTGCAAATATTTTGCGCCTGATAAAATCGCCACAAGAAATTCAATCACTTTCGCCTGCGGCGTATGCTCGTATACCTTTTGGTTGAGCTTGACGGCTTCGATCCCTGAGAGCAAACCGATTTCCTGAGCAAATTGACCCCAGGGAATCAGTAGGGCGTGTTGTGTTTCTTGTTTTTGAGCCATGTCCATTCCTGCTTGCTGATATGGCTCAAGGGTACGTCATCCTTATTCTGTTGGTAATGTTCA
>CAZECH010000366.1:0-3355 GCA_964510675.1 uncultured Ignavibacteriaceae bacterium | reverse complement strand
CTATAATTCTCTCCTGTCCAAATATTGTATTAAATCTCTTATTGATAACACCTTCAGGATTACCCCAGTTTAATTCTTTTACCATTGCTTCATTTATAATTATTCCAAGAGAATCTTCTCTTATATAATCTTCAGAGAAATCTCTTCCTGCAATTATTTTCAAATCAAAAGATTCTGTAAAATCTTCATCAACAAGAAGACCCGGAAAATAAACCCACTTGCCTGGTTCCATTCCTTCATAATTTATTTCATGAGTGTTATGATGTTCTCCAACTATTTCATTCATATTTGTAACATAAGATATATTTTCATTTCTAAGCAGTTCATCTTTAAAAGTATCATAGCGGTTGGCGACAGGTGGGCGGAATGAAATTAATACAACATTTTCTTTATCGAAGCCGAGATTAGCATTTTGCATGTACTCAAGCTGCTGGTATATAACAAACGTCCCAATAATCAAAGCAAGTGAAATTGTGAACTGAAGAACAACTAATCCTTTCCTTAGTAATACACCTTTGGGTTGAAGATTGACGCTGCCTTTTACAACCCTGATTGGTTCAGCAGCAGAAAGAAAAAACGCTGGATAAATCCCTGATAGAATTCCAACAAATATTCCAACTCCCAATAGCAGAATAAGGTTAGATATATCTGAAAATATTTTGAAAGATAATTCTTTTCCAGAAAGATTATTAAAAACAGGAATTAAAAGCTCAATTAGAAAAACCGCAACAATGACTGCAAAAAAACTTAAGAATAAAGATTCCCCAAGAAATTGCTTTATTAACATTAACCTGTCGGCACCAAGAACTTTTCTCATTCCAACTTCACGTGAACGTTTCGCTGAACGGGCAGTTGCAAGATTCATAAAATTGATACAAGCTATAAAAATTATCATAATACCGACTGCAGAAAAAATGTAAATGTTTGCTTCATCATTATTCGGCTGCATTTCATAATCGAGATCAGACTTAAGATGAATATCCGTAAGTGATTGCAGATAATGGGAAACCTGCGGTTTTAAATGATCAGGATAATATTTTTGTACAAACTGAGGAAACTGTTTCTCAAGTGTTTTGGGATCAACACCTTCTTTTAATAAAAAATATGTCCAATTGGGATTCCATACCCAATTCTGCTGAAGTCCTTGTCCTATTATTTGATTAATAGTTGAAAATGAAATCAAGCACTCAAAATTAAAATGTGTTTGTGAAGTAAGTTCATCAAAAACTCCGGTTACAAGAAGATTGAAATTACTCTCATAAATTATTGTTTTGCCGAGAGGATTTTCATTTCCGAAATATTTGTTTGCAAGTTCCTGAGTAAGGATTATTGAGTTAGGATTTGCGAGAGCTGTATTTTTATCACCCGATTTAAGTGTAAAATCAAAAACTTTAAAGAAAGTGGAATCAGCAAAATAAATATGCTTTTCATTAAAAATATTATCACCATATTCTAAGGTAAGAGTCGGCTGCTGGAAGTTAAATAATCTTACACCTTCTTCAATATACTCCGGATAATCTGTAAGCATTGCTTTCATTACAGGAAATGGATTGCTGGAAGAAAATTCACCTCCCTGCCCTTCAAGTTCTATCTTTTCTGTAAGCCTGTAAATCCTGTCTGCTTTGCTATTGAATTTATCATAGCTTAACTCATCTTTAACAAAAAGATAGATGAGCATAAAGCAGGCAATCCCGATTGCCAAACCTGAAATATTAATGAAAGAATAAGTTTTGTTATTCAGAAGATTTCTTAAAGCAATTTTGAAGTAATTTTTAAACATATAAATTCTCTGTTAGTTATTTAGAAGAAGATTTTAAATTTTGACTCTTTAACTCTAATCATTATTAACAATCAATCCCTCGTTTGGATTCCATTTATCGTATTCCATATACTTAGCTACATGAAGCGCAGCATCTTCACCAAACATCCTTCTTACAACATGTAAGGCTCCATCAATTCCTGCAGATACTCCTGCCGTTGTAATAACCTGTCCGTTGTCTACAAATCTTGTGTTCTCATGAATTATAGCCTTGGGTGTCATTTCTCTCAGGGATTCAATTGCCCCATACCATGTAGTAGCTTCCTTATTATCGAGCAAACCAGCTTTTGAGAGCAACCTTGCTCCTGTACAAACAGATAATAAAACATCAGCACTTTCAGAGCATTCCTTAACCCATCGAATTACTTCTTCATTTTCAACAGATTTTAATACACCACCTCCGGGCAATACAATAATATCCGGTTTGGGACAATTTTGAATTGTGTATTGAGGAGTTATTGTGACAAATCCCTGGCTTAGTATAGGCTTATCATCAGCAGCAACAGTATAAACATTAAAAGGATGATCATTATCGACCCAAGTGGAAGCAAAAACTTCTCCCGGTCCTGCAAAATCCAATATTTCAACTTTATCATATATAAAAATCGCAACATTCATTTTGTTACTATTTGTTTGAGCAAAGCTCAATTGAAAAGCTAACAAGGATCCTAATAATAAATTTTTCATATAAATGCTCCATGGATATTTTTTTAATTCTCTGATAAAATTGTAGAAGGTTTAATATAACTCTTAAACATAGTATCCTTTCTTAATGGATTTTCAATTAATATTTTTATGTCTATTAAAATTGTTCTGCCAATAAGAGCTCCAGGAAATATCTGGAGCTTAAAAAAAATACACGTATTTTAAAGACTTAACCGTGTTTGCTGTTGCTGCTTTTATGCACTATGGTCTTTGCATTATACTCTTTGCACTACATAACTCATTCATACTTTAAACTTTCAACCGGGTTTGCCTTTGCCGCCTTTATTGCCTGGATACCGATGGTTAATAATGCAATTAGCAAAGTAATAGATCCTGCAATTACGAACAACCACCAATTAATATTTATTCGGTATGCAAAATCCTGGAGCCATTCATTCATAATGTAATAGGCAACCGGCCATGCAATTATATTTGCTATTGCAATCCACTTAATAAATTCTTTAGAAAGCATTAAAAGAATTGATGGAACGGAAGCTCCTAAAACTTTTCTTATCCCGATTTCTTTTGTCTTCTGCTCAGCAAGAAAAGCCGCAAGCCCGAATAAGCCGAGGCAGGCTACAATAATTGCAAGAGCTGAAAACAGTAGTACAATTGTCCCAACGCGCTGCTCTGCTTTGTAAACATCATTGAACGATTCATCAAGAAACCTGTAGCTAAAAGGAAGTGATGCCGACATATTTTTCCATTTAGTCTGTGCCTCTTTTAATATAGCTGAAAGGCTTGCAGCATTTATCCTGAATGATGTAAGCCCGGTGCTTTTGTATTGAGAGCGTGCGCTTGAAACCGCATCACTCCCGCCAGGTACAAAAC
>CAZECH010000365.1:0-3365 GCA_964510675.1 uncultured Ignavibacteriaceae bacterium | reverse complement strand
TATTTAAACTATTTTATATCGGGGACAGAATTATTATTCTGTGCTACGGGGATAACAAAATTTGTTGGCCATCCATCATTGGTATTAATATATAATCTTTTTTAATCTCTTCCGGGGACTTAATTAAATAATCCCGGAACAAAATACTCAGGACAATAGCAAACGGCTCAGCGGTAAATTGATGACGCTGTGAAGAAAAGGTGAAGAAATGAATTAGCGTAACAGAGATAATTGGAAAAGACATTAATAGAATAAAAGACTCGTCATATTCCATTTTTTTTCTGAATATCAAACAGAAAACTGCCAGAATAAAAAACGGGAATCTTAAACCATGCAGTATCATTCCCACAGTACCAGAGTTTTCCGTTGGGGGAATCAGGGGACCCCATAAGCTCCATAATGTTAAAATTCTCTGCTTCGCATATTCAACAGGATGATTTGCAATAAAATTAAAATATGTTTTAACCGGATGTTTTACTTCATCTTCTGTAAAATTTTTTAATTTAAAATCTAAATTATAACCGGATCCGCTAACTGAAACCAGTGTATTTAAATCCTGATTGCTGGGGGGAGCTACAACTCCCGACCACTCTAAGGAAATAAAGAGCAATAGCCCGGTTATAAATCCAATAGTTGTTTTTAATGCAGGACTTTTTTTCTTCCTGAAGAAATCATAAATAATTATGAAAGGCAAAACTAATAATAGTGATGGCCTGAATGTGAAAGATAAATAACCAATAAACCCCGATGCCGG
Organism: uncultured Ignavibacteriaceae bacterium; assembly: GCA_964510675.1. Taxonomy (GTDB): domain Bacteria; phylum Bacteroidota; class Ignavibacteria; order Ignavibacteriales; family Ignavibacteriaceae; genus RBG-16-34-14. The sequence goes on along the minus strand of CAZECH010000365.1, from coordinate 2,611 downwards.
ATATTTTTGCCAGGTGTATAGCCAAATACTCAGAACAATTAAAAATAAAGAAGAAGTTTCTGTATATATAAATCTTACATTACTTACTAAATGAGGATAAAAAGTTATTAATAAAACTACCAGCAATCTTACTTTCTCCTCAACATTATAACGGGTAAGAATCTTTTCTATCATTATAATTATAAGGATTTGCATAACAATGTTTAAAACGACAAAAATTAAGGTTGTACTGCCTTCAGCTAAAAGCATTATCCCTGCGAGGAAAAGCGGTAAGCCGTTTGGAAAAAAAGAAATTGGATTTCCCTCTATTATTCCCTCAGCCATATTAAGGTATATTTGAGTGTCAAAGCCGTACCAGCCCAAACCTGAAAAGAAAGCTACGTATACCCTTGCCAGTAAACCCAGAAAGAGAATCAAGTAAAAAAGTTTTTCGTAAGTTGTTTTATTGCTCAATGAATTCATGATAAAAAAAACATTTTGTTCTTTGGGACAGAATATTATTCTGTCTTACGGGATGGCGAACACATTGTCGGAAGCAAGGAGTAATGAACAATTTAGAATGAACAATTATAAGGCTGATTGGTTTTAATCCCGAAAGGGGAAATGTTTTCGCGCTGATCCCGCGGATTGATGTTGATTCTTAGTCTGTGATTACCGGATTTGCAGCAGGCTCTACTGTAATCACAACATTTCCTATTTTTTGCCCTTTTTCAACATACCTATAAGCCTCGGCAATTTGTTCCAGCGGGTAACACCTGTCAATGACTGGTTTGAACTTTTCCATCTCGATCAGTTCTTTGAAAAAGAGAACGTCTGCTTTGGTGGCTTTTGGAATTGGGAATATCACTTTCTTGCCTGTCTGTCCAGGCAGACTGCCAAATATCGAAGTCCATAGTGCTAAAAATGGATTCTGAGACAAGAACCCAAGGTCGGTTGAACAATAAATCCCTCCTGACTTTAGCAATTTTTTACAAGCACCAAATGAACTTTTGCCAACCGCATCAATAACGACGTTAAATGTTTCACCAATCTTCGTAAAATCTTCTTTGGTGTAATCAATTACTTTGTCAGCACCCAGAGACTTCACCAGTTCTACATTCCTGGTATCACATACTGCAGTAACATCAGCGCCAAAAAATTTTACAAGCTGAACTGCCGATGAACCTATGGCACCTGTTGCGCCATAAATAAGGACTTTTTGCCCGCTCTTAACATTTGCCTTTCTAATTAAATTAAGGGCATAGTGCGATCCTTCAGTACCGGGAGCGGCCTCCACATAGGACATATTTGACGGCATTTTTGTCAGCGAACCCTCTTCGGGCATAATCATATATTCAGCATGAGCACCAAAGTTGTCGCCGCTAAATCCAAAAACCTGATCGCCATGCCTGAATGATTTGACATCTTTGCCAACTACTTCAATTTTGCCTGCAAACTCGTTTCCAAGAATTGTTTTTCCTGGTTTAGTGAGACCACTGAAAAATCTTACGATAAATGGCTTAGCTCTTAGAAAACCGCAATCCGTCCGGTTAACTGTTGCCGCATAAATTTTTATCAGCACCTCGTTATCTTTTGGAGCAGGTTTTTCTACTTCTTTGAGCTGAAGAACTTCCGGTGGTCCGTATTCTGTGTATACAATTGCTTTCATGAGTATTCCACCAAAGTGATGACTACATTTCCCTTTTTGTGTCCTTTATCGACATAGCGGTGAGCCCCGGCAATCTGTTCCAGCGGATAGCGTCTGTCTATGACCGGTTTGAATTCGCCTGCCCCGGCTAGCTTAGCCAGAAAATGCAAATCTTCCACGTGCCCGGTTGCAGGCCCGGCGATAACTTTCCTGCTGCTTGTCATCAACACCCAGGGAATCTGTATCATGTCCGGCAGCCCACCTAAGACCAGTAGAAGGCGTCCTTTGCTTGTGAGCGAATCCCTGCAATGTGAAAACGGAGCTGTACCGACGGTGTCCATAATAATATCATAGGTTTCACCGTTTTTGGTAAAGTCCTCTTTGGTATAATCGATCACCTTATCGGCTCCGATCGATTTCACAAGATCAAGGTTGGCGGTACTGCAAACTCCCGTCACTTCTGCGCCGAAATGTTTGGCGAGCTGCACTGCCGCAGTCCCTACCCCTCCGGAAGCGCCATTGATAAGAACTTTTTCTCCACTCCGGATTTTTCCCCGTCTGAAGAAATTCAGCGCGGTTGTTCCTCCAAAAGAAATGGCGGCGGCTTCCCCGAAATTAAGACCGGGCGGTTTGAGTGCCACCATTCCGTCAGCCGGCATGATCTTGTACCCGACGTAACAGCCCATGCTGAATCCGCCCATTGCAAACACCTGGTCACCGGGCTTGAATTTGCTCACATTCCTGCCAACGGTTTCGATTTCCCCGGCGAGTTCTGTCCCCAATATCTTTTGTCTTGGCCTGAAGACACCAAAAACCAATCGCGAAATAAGTCTAAAGCCGGCAGGCACATTGAGAGCTCTCATCCGGCAGTCTCCCGATGTTACTGTTGCCGCATGAACTTTTATCAGGACTTCATTGTCTTTGGGAGTAGGTTTTTCTACTTCTTTGAGCTGAAGAACTTCCGGTGGTCCGTATTCTGTGTAT
>CAZECH010000364.1:0-3394 GCA_964510675.1 uncultured Ignavibacteriaceae bacterium | reverse complement strand
TCAGACCCTTAACTCAGGAAGATGAAAAAGGTTTAAGCGAAATAGCTTTCGATCCTGATATCTGGGAATTCACAGTTTCAAGGGCAATGAACCCGATTGAACTAAAAAACTACATCAATACAGCTATTGAGGATAGAATAAGATTTTCAAGATATCCTTTCACAATTGTTGATAAGAACTCCAGCGAAATTGCCGGAAGTACAAGCTATGGAAATATTTCTATTAAAGATAAAAGACTTGAAATCGGGTGGACGTGGCTTGGAAAAAAATTCAGAGGAACGGGATTAAACAAAGAATGCAAGTTTCTTCTTTTGCAATATGCATTTGAACATCTTAAGTTTGAGCGGGTAGAATTTAAAACCGATGTTCTTAACATGGCTTCAAGAAAGGCGTTGAAAAAAATTGGGGCGAAAGAAGAAGGGATTTTAAGAAGTCACACACTGATGCATGACGGAAGAAGACGCGATACAATTTATTTCAGCATACTTGCTGATGAATGGAAAGAAATAAAAATGTCATTCCGCAACAGCCTATCGGCAGATAAGCTTGATTTAAATAACTAACTGAGATGCCGGATCTTCCGGAGGGATTCCTTCGGTAAAGTTCAGCATAGAATAATTTATTGGATGAAACTAAATGAAAAAAAACAAACGCCCATCCTGGGATGAATATTTTCTAAAACTTGCAATGCTTGCATCCGAAAGGGCAACCTGCCCGAGAATGCATTGTGGTTGTATTTTAGTTAAAGACAGGTTTGTTCTGGCAACAGGTTATAACGGTTCTCTACCCGGCCAACCTCACTGCGAAGATGCAGGCTGCCTTATTGTTGATAACCATTGCGTGAGAACAAACCACGCTGAGATTAATGCTTTAGTTCAGGCAGCAGGTCATGGTGTTAATATTAAAGGTTCTACGGCTTACATAACAAATATGTCGTGCACCACCTGCGCAAAAGCATTAATTGCCGCAGGTATAAAAAGAGTAGTTGTTTTTTCAGATTTTCATGATACTCTTGCAGTTGATTTCTTTACAGGCTCAGGTGTTGAGATTGTTAAGCTTGATATGCCTGGAAGAGAAATTAATTACGATATAGAGAATTATTCTTCTGCAAGAAAGACAGCCAATTCAAAATAGAATTTATCTCTAAGTTGTTTAGAAAATACTCAGCTTTTATTTTTTTGAATACTGAAACTAATCCAGCGTTCTATTTATAGAAAGTATCTTCCCGAACTCGTAATTGAAAAAACATTTCATCAAATACTGGAAACCTTTTACAGCAGTTGCACTCTGGGGTGTTTCATTTGTTGCAACAAAAATTGTACTTGAAGAATTGCTTCCACTTACTCTCATTTTGTTAAGATTAATTTTAGCTGTAATATTTTTAAGTTTAATTGCAGTTTACACCAAAAGAGATTTTTCAATTAACTTAAAAAGTCATGGTGGCATTTTAATTCTTGCTCTTATTGCCGTTTTGCATTTGTGGATTCAGGTAACCGGGTTACAATACACAACAGCAGCAAACACAGGATGGATTATAGGTATTACTCCCGTCTTTATGGCTCTGCTTGGGCTTATTGTTTTCAAAGAATTTCTAACTTTCATAAAAACTTCCGGTATCATCATCGCTTTCTTCGGATTAATTCTTCTCATAAGCAATGGTGATTTTTCTTCCATTGATTTAATTTCAAACAAAGGCGATTTCCTTGTTCTTGGTTCAGCTTTTACATGGAGTATATACTCAATGGTAAATAAAAAAATCTCACTTAATTATCCCCCGATGATGACAATACTCTTTTTGTTTTTAATGATGGCAATAATTATCTCTCCTTTTACAATTAATGAAAAAGCTGTTCAGTCAGTAAATAATCTTTCTTTAATCGGATGGTCTGCAATTTTTTTTCTTGGAGTATTCTGTTCAGGTGCTGCTTATGTAATGTGGGCACAGGCATTAAAAGAAATGGAATCTACAAAGGTTGGAGCTTTCCTCTACTTTGAACCATTTGCTACTGTAATTGCGTCCTGGATAATTTTAAATGAAGAGATAACTTTCCTAATGATATTAGCTGGAATAATAATTACTGCCGGAGTGATACTTGTGAATGTAAACTTGAAAGCGTTTACCAATTTTAAAAAGTAGTCCCTGAAAATAATTTATAATGATTCTTAAAAAATAAATCTGGGGCTATATTTAATAAAATTAAATCGTTTAAAAGTGCATAATTTAATCTTTAAAAGTTGTATGTCTTAACACACTTTAAAGGAAGTTAAAACTCTATCTTATCCATAAAAACAAATAGGAGAGGGGTATGGTACCAATACTTAAGACAGACTCGACGGAAGTAGAGAAAATTCGATACAGGGAATTTATGATATATCTTCGTAAAAGGATGAAAGAATTGGAAAAAGAGGAGGAGAAATTCCGGGAGGCAATTAAAAGAGCAAAAAATATTAATAAGAGTCTTTAGTTTATATCCTTCCGGTTGTTATTAATTTTAAATAAAATAAATATTTGATACTTTACCCAGGAAAAATTTCTTTTTTATTTAGATTCAATTAAAAAATCTTCGTATAATTTTCCTATATGAGCCTTGAAATAATAGTTGTCCTGCTAATTCTTACAGCAAGTATTATTCTTTTTATAACAGAATTACTGCCGGTAGATGTTGTTTCAATGTTAATAGTTGGAGTTCTATTGCTCAGTGGAATCCTGAGTATAGAAGAAGGTTTTGCAGGCTTTAGTAATGAAGGGACAATAACGATTGCCGCTATGTTTATACTGAGTGCGGGTTTATCCCGTACCGGTCTTGTCACTTACATTGGTAGAATAATTAAGAAAGCTTTCAAATTAAATTATTCGGTTGCTATAGCAGTCACGCTTATTTCGGTTGCTTTCTTATCAGCTTTTATTAACAATACACCAGTTGTTGCAATATTTCTTCCACTTCTTCTCCATCTGTCTCAGGAAACAGAACTCTCTCCTTCTAAAATATTACTGCCATTATCTTATTCGTCAATTTTCGGAGGAGTTTGTACATTAATCGGGACTTCTACAAACATTGTTGTTAACACAATAGCAGTAAAACAAGGACAACCCCCCTTTTCGCTTTTTGAAATCACACCTCTTGGTATATTCTTTTTTACAACAGGTTTTATTTACCTGCTTATAATCGGTATTAGGTTACTGCCGGAAAGAAAACCTGCAGCGGATTTAGCAGACAGCTTTGGATTAGCAGATTACCTAACTGAGATTATTCTGACAAAAGATTCAAACTCTGTAAATATCAGGTTAAAAGATTCTCCTCTGATAAAAAACCTTGGTATTGAAGTTCTTGAAATTATCCGGAAGGATAATGCACGGTTCATTCCAACGGCATATACTCATTTAAACGAAGGT
>CAZECH010000363.1:0-3419 GCA_964510675.1 uncultured Ignavibacteriaceae bacterium | reverse complement strand
TGAGTAAAGCTTCTGAAACCATTTCATTAAAATATGAAGTTAATAAGTTTCATGTTTTAATGCAGAATTCTACTATAACAAGGGAGTTTTTTGGCAAGAGTAAGAAAATTCAGAAAATATTAAACTCTGTAGAGAAACTTGCGCAAAGCACTGATACAACTGTTCTAATTGAAGGGGAAAGTGGTACTGGGAAAGAAGAATTTGCAAAGTATCTTCATCAAATAGGTGCAAGAAGAAACTCACCTTTTATTCAAATTAATTGTGCTGCAATACCAAAAGAGTTGGCAGAGAGTGAATTGTTCGGACATGAAAAAGGGGCTTTTACAGGGGCATCCCAGAAAACAAAACTTGGAAAATTTGAACTTGCTGAGGGTGGAACAATCCTGCTTGATGAAATAGCAGAGTTATCTTTAGACCTGCAAGTAAAATTGCTTAGAGTTCTTCAGGAAAGAAGATTTTACCGTGTTGGAGGAGAGAAAGAAGTATTTGTTAATGTAAGAGTTTTAGCTGCATCTAATAAAAATCTTGAATTGGAAATTGAAAAAGGAAATTTCAGGGAAGATTTATTTTATAGACTGAATGTTGCTAAAATTACAGTTCCTCCTCTAAGGGAAAGAAAAGAAGATATCCCGTTTTTAAGCTATAGCTTTCTTAAGGAATTTTCACAGAAATTTAGTAAAGATATTAAAGGTATTAGTTCCGAAGCTATGAGCATTCTTGAATCTTACTATTGGAAAGGGAATGTGAGAGAGTTAAGGAATGTAATTGAAAGAGTTGTTTTATTAATGGAAGAAGATGAGGTTAAGGAACATCATGTTAGTTCTCTTATTAAAATAAATTCTGAAGATAAAGATGAAGAAAAATTTGTTCTTAAAATTCCAACTAAAGGAATTAAGATTGAGGTTGTTCTGAAAGCGCTTATTTTAAAAACATTAAGCATAACCAATGGCAACCAGGTTAAGGCTGCAAGAATTTTAGGACTTTCAAGATCAAAGTTAAGATACAGGATGGAACAATTGGGGATTGAAGTGACAAAAAATATTCACTGAAAGGGTAAGTAAATATTTCTGTGTACATGGTTAAAATCCTCTTACTTTCTACCTGACGAGCTGCCTCCGTCGCAAAAACAGAAACCCCATTTAAGCTTTCATATTTTTAACTATGAAAGATTTAATTTTCCTTTTATGTTGAACATGAGCCTGTTAAAGTAATCCTCATTTAGTGTAAAGACAACTATCCTAAAAATATGCAATTGTTCCTGTACTCCAAGATAGCTTATTACCGGTTCACGTTTTACCGAAGTATAAGGAGAATTTAAAACCATCCCGGTTATATAATGCTGTATTTGTTCCGGTGAATTTATCTCCCGAAATTTTATTTCACCTTCAAAGCTTTTACAGCGATTCTCATCTCTTGAATAAGATATTTTTTCAGATGCAAGCCTGCTATAAGGAATATAAAATAATTCTCCCCTTCCCGATTCAATAGTTATTGTTCGCAGCCCAAGCTTTTTAATTCTTCCGCTGCCGAAGGCTGTTTGAATATTTTGGTTAACATTTAAAGAACTTCCAAGACGCAGAATTATACCTGAGAAAGAATCTCTGCCTGCAAACCAAACTAATAAAAGAAATAGAACAGCTAAGATAAATAAGATAACAGGGTTATTAATAACCTGTGTGCTTAATAATAGATTTATACTCCAGATTATAAAACCAATCCAGACAGCGGCTTCAAGCAGAATAAAAACTTTTAGGACTTTATCTTTAAACATGAGACTTTTAACATAATACCTTATTAGCTTTAACACCAGATTAAATACAAAGAATATAATAACCCCGGCAAGTATAATTCTGAATACATCATAAACTAATGTTGAAATCTTCAAGCCTTCAATCATAATATTTCTGCTTTAATTAAATAGTTAATTACAAATGGTTCTATGTATGGATTTAACTCAAAAACGTTCTTTTCGTATTCGCGTATCAAACCTGAGCGCCTAAGCTTTTCTATAGTTTCTTCAAAAGCAATGGTATTATCTTCAGAAAGCTTAAGTAGCCGGGTATATTCAATCCGCCGATGAAGAATTATCTGTATTAAATATATCAACCACTCATCCGGCATAGATTCCAGCAACGACATCTCGTTTGCTCCCTGATGCTTTATGTATAATACATTCCCCTCAACATTCGATATGTTTCGCATCCATCCGTTTAGTACAGCACCGATGTTGCCGAGAGAATAATTAAAGTAATCATTAAAAAGCCTTGCGAGCTTAATGTCGGAAATCTCTTCCTCCGGAGTATTATTGAGGACAAACTTCATCCCACTTGCATGATGCCTTATCAATATTATATCTTTTAATTCTTCAGCATTAAAAGGTTCACATTTAACAATGCTTAAGAAAAAATGGTCGATTGTTTTAATTTTTTTAATTAACTCATAGGAATGAATATTAACGTTAACAATAAAGAAAACTTTTGTCCCGTATTTAGTAATCAGTTCCATCAGCCTGTTAATTATATTAAACCCATTGTTGCTACGCTCCCACCATAGCTCAAGATCATTAATAATAATTGCAGTTCTCCCGCTGTGCATTTGCAAGGCTTCATCTACTGAAAGAGACGAATTCAAAGCGATACATAATTTCTTTTCAAACTCATTAACATCAATGGAACCGCCAGCTGTTGCATTTAAAAAGAATGTTGATTCCCTTTCAAAAAATTTTTCAGCAGTATATTTAGAGAGCGATGTTTTTCCGTAGTTCCTTTCTCCTGTTATTAATAACCCGCCGTTTTGCCCTGCAAGAAATCTTTGAACAGCTTTATTGCATCCTGCAATTTCTTTATCCCTTCCTATCCAGAATTCACTGCTCATGCTTGCTCTTCCGCTAAATAGCTTTTTATAATAAAACGGGATTTTATTTAAAACTTCCTCGCGAGGCGTAAGCGATTCAGTTATGCTTAAAAAATCGGCAACGTTAATTTCTTTTTTTTCATCAGAAGAAATTCTTTTTGCAAGCAGCACTCCTTCTGATCGCTTATAAAAAATTTTCACAAGCTGCTGCCGGAACCAGTTTGCAAAAGTGATTTTTGTGGTGGAAAATGTTGACACAACTCTTCTGCCGCCAAACTCCCTTACGTGTGAGCTAAGTTCAGTTGCAGATTTTATAATCTTGTACGAGCTTAAAGGATCAAATGCCTTCTTAAAAGAACTGCTAATTGATTTTAACAATTCAGTTTTTATTTCCGCTAACTTAAATATTTCATTGTCCAGTCTTTTTAAAGCACTTTCGAGAATTGATTTATTCTGCATTTCAGGACTAATATCACTTTGAAGATCGCTTTCAAGGTTTTGAAGATTAAAGTTTGTAAGGTTTATTATATCTTCCGCAGTATCAACAATTTTTGCTGTTTCTATCT
>CAZECH010000362.1:0-3421 GCA_964510675.1 uncultured Ignavibacteriaceae bacterium | reverse complement strand
TATAAAATAAAAGAGTGTTCAATCAAATTTGAAATCCCTGCCGGTTCCGAACTGGAAAAGAGAATCAAAAATGTTCAATCAACTCTTTATTTATTATTTAATGAGGGATATAACTCAGGTAAACAAGATATACTTATCAGAACAGATTTAATAAATGAAGCAATTCGTCTTGCGGAATTATTGATTGAACATCCGGTAACAGAAATTGGAAATTATCGGGCTGAAATCTATGCTCTTCTTGCTCTAATGTATTTTCATTATGCCCGTACTCCTGCAAGAACGGATGATAATGGAAATATTTTATTATTAAAAAATCAGGATTGGAACGTGTGGGACAAAAAATTAATAGTAAAAGGAATTGAATATCTTGAAAGATCTGCCACCGGCAATAAATTAAGCGAATATCATCTTCAGGCAGGAATATCTTATTTTTATGTCACAGCAGAAAATTTTGAAAAAATTGAGTGGGGAAAGATTCTGAATCTTTATAATCTTCTCTATGAGATGAATAGATCAGCAATTATTGGATTGAACAGGGCGATAGTTATTTCTCAAATGAATGGTGCCGAAGCAGCAATAGATGAAATTAAGAATCTTCCTTTTGAACAATTAGAGAATTATTATCTCTATTATTCCACTTTAGGAGAATTATATTTACAGACTGGAAATTTACCTGAAGCAAAAAAATATTTTGAGAAAGCAATTCAAATGACGGATTCGGAACCAGAGAAGAAATTGCTGCGTACAAAGTTGGAGAAACTGAATCATATGCATTAAAAAATCATCTAAAATCTTTATCTTTCACCTGCCGGAAATATTTTCATTTTTATGCCACAAAAAGAATTTTATAAACAAGTTATATCTTTTGCCAAAACACACTATGAAAATTTTCCTGTAATCTCTTTCCTCATTCCTAAAGAACTACGGAAACATATTGCAGTTATATACTGGTTTGCCAGAACTGCCGATGATTTTGCAGATGAAGGAAATTTTTCCGGGGAAGAAAGATTAAAACAACTTGATGAATTTGAAAATAATTTTACCGGTGCCTTAAATGAAAATCCTAAAAATGATTTTGAATCTGCCTTAGTAAACACGATCAAAGAAAAAAATCTCTCATCATCTCTTTTTTACGATCTTCTGAAAGCTTTTAAACAGGATGCTATAAAAAAACGGTATGAAAATTTTAATGAAGTTCTTGATTACTGCAAAAACTCAGCAGACCCGGTCGGGCGATTGATACTTGAGCTTTTTAATATCAGGAAAGAAGAATGTTTTCTTCTATCTGATAAGATTTGCACAGCCCTCCAGCTAACCAATTTTTACCAGGATTTGCAGGTTGATTTCCAAAAAGGGAGAATTTATCTTCCCAAAGATGAGATGCAAAAATTTGGTGTGAGAGAAAAATCATTTGAGTTAAAAGAAAATAGTCTTAATTTGCAAAACCTTTTAAGGCATAGTATTAGACGAACAGAAGAAATGTTCAAAGAAGGAAGGGGTTTATTGAAGTGCTTAAATGGCAGGTTAAAGTTTGAAATTACATGGACAATTCTTGGTGGTGAAGCGATATTAAAAAAGATAAAAAAAATTAATTATAATACAATAAATATAAGACCCAAACTAAGCAAAGCAGAATACATTACTTTAGCAATAAAAGCATTGATATGATAGACACAGCAAAAGATATAGCAAAGACAAGCAGGAGCAGCTTTTATTATGCTTTCAATCTTCTCCCCGAAGAGAAGAGAGATGCGATGAATACAGTCTATGCCTTTTGCAGAAAAACCGACGACATTATTGATGAAGGAAACGAACCAGATGAAATTAAATTTGAAAAACTCCACAAGTGGCGCATTGAACTTGAGAAAGCTTTTAACGGGCACTCCGATTATACCCTGCTGAACAAACTCGGCTGGACAATAAATAAATTTAATATTCCCTACGAACCTTTCTTTGAGCTGCTTAAAGGAATGGAAATGGATTTGCAGAATAAAAGATATCTTACTTTTGATGATCTGAGACTTTACTGTTACAGGGTTGCTTCGACAGTTGGTTTAATGTGTATTGAGATTTTTGGTTACAAGCATAAATCGGCGAAAGAGTTTGCAGTGAATCTTGGTATTGCACTACAGCTTACAAATATATTACGTGACATTAAAAAGGATTCATTAAAAGGAAGAATTTATCTGCCTCAAGAAGATCTTAAGAAATTTTCTTACAGTGAAGAAGATATCTTTAAGCAGAATTATGATGAAAGATTTATTGGCTTAATGAAGTATGAAGTTGAAAGAGCAGAAAAATTCTTTGAGAATGCAACTGAAAATTTGAATCTTGATGATAAGAAAGCAATGTTTGCAGCACGGGCAATGCAGCATATTTACAAAAGACTTCTTGAAAAAATAATTGAAGCCGAGTACAACATTTATCAGAAAAATATTCGTGTAAGCTCTTTCGAAAAAGTCGGTATCTCACTCGGAGTCTGGGCAAAGTACCGCTTAGTTTATTAATGAAAAAAATAATAATTATCGGCGGAGGTTTCGCCGGTCTTTCCTCAGCAACTTTCATTGCAAATTCAGGACATAAAGTAGAATTGATTGAGGCTTCTCCTAAACTCGGAGGAAGAGCTTATTCTTTTAAAGATGATGAAACTGGCTCCGTTATTGATAACGGGCAGCATATTCTTATGGGATGCTATAAAGAAACTCTCCGATTTTTAAAACTAATTGGAGCTGACAAAAACTTTTCATTTCAGGGAAGGCTTAAAGTTAATTTCTTAAACGATAGCGGAAAACTATTCAGGCTTGAGGCAACACAACTTTTTTATCCTTTAAATCTTCTATTCGGATTATTGAATTTTGAAGCCCTTAGTTTTATTAACAGACTGCTGCTTCTTAAATTTTTTATCAAGCTTCATTTTTACACATATGAAGAGTTGAAAAAATTTACTGTTCACCAATGGCTTTTATTGGAGGGGCAGAATGAAGAAATAAGAAAAGCATTCTGGGATTTCCTTGCAATCGGAACTTTGAATACGAGTACAACAAAAGCCTCTGCTAAAGTTTTTGCAGATATCCTTAAGCAAATTTTTTTTATGGGAAATGAATCCGCGACAATTATTCTACCAGCAAAAGGACTGACTGAATCTTACTGCAATGATGCACAAAACTTTATTGAAAAGAAGGGTGGGACAATAAATTTTTCAGAGCAGGTTATTGATTTTGAAATTACTGATAGTAAAGTCACCAAAATAATTACTTCCAAAAGAACGATAACTGATTTTGATTCTGTAATTAGCTCCGTTCCCTGGTTTGCATTGGAGAAGATTGAAACCTTCGAGGTTAACTCACTGGAACAAGCGAATAAACCCCGAAGGTTTTTACAAGATATAAATTTAAACTTTGAACATTCATCAATTCTTTCT
>CAZECH010000361.1:0-3431 GCA_964510675.1 uncultured Ignavibacteriaceae bacterium | reverse complement strand
TAAGAAAACCATCAGCCATTAAAAAATATCCATCAATATTTGGATGCAGATGTTCAGTCATTAAATTATCTCCAACAATACCATTTGGAGAATATTCTTCAAAAATTGATTTGATTGATAAGTGATAACAACCAGGTGAATCAGCAAGTTCATAAATTATTTTATTGATATCTTCCGGAGCTCTGAACCTTATTGCATCAAAGTCTTTTGCTTTGAAATATTTTTCTTTTGCTTTTTCAAATAAAGAATCAGCTTCCAATCGTTTTGCTTCAATATATAGAGAATTGGCTGATTCAGAATTCCCATCACTTAATGAATAAAAAGGAGGTAAGTCCTTTATATTACTTGACAGATCGCTTATAATTACAGGTACTTGTGCATCTTTTAATTTCCGGAGCAGACCACTCATATTATCCCGGAACTGGTTTAAACCTTCTCTATACATTTCTGAATTATATGGGATAATATTTTTCCCCACCATTTGCTGCATTAAGGTTTCTTTAGCTTCTTCTTCACTAACCGGACTAAATAATTTATAAATGCTGCCTATAGTATTTTGTAGTAATTGATATGTTTTTAAGTGGATAAGATTCAGATGTAATTTTTTAAACCAGGAAGGTATAGAACCACTCTCCATTGATGCGACACCTAAAGCGCCGTAGTATTCATTATGTCCAGTATAAATTAAAACTACATCAGGTTTTTGTTCCAGAAGTTCATCAGCAAAATCCAGTAATGTATAACTGTTTATTGCAGTCATACCAAGATTTATTACCTCAATAATCCGGTTTGAAAAAATATCCTGAAGGCGTCGTTGTAAAATTCTTGAAATGGAAACATTTGCATCGTATGGAAAACCTTGTACTGTAGATTCCCCAAGGATAAAAATTCTATAACCATTTTCCGGTTTTTCTTTTAAGAAAAAATTATAGATAGGAGTTGTTTGTTCTATCTTACTAAAAAATCTTTTACCCACAGCACGGTTGCAAGTAAGGTATTTTTCATCAGAACCTGGTATAAAAAGTGTTAGATCATCACCATAAGAGAATAACCTTAGTCCAAGCTCAAGAAAAATTAGTACTAAAATGGGTAGAATTATTAATACTGTGTAAAAAAAAATTCTTTTTCCGGATTTAAGCTTGTTCATTTATTTGATGTCAAATAATTCTTTTTTCTTCTCAACTTTAAAGTAACCATTATTTTTCAGGCATGAAATATTGAAAGAAGTGAACTCTACAATTTATTATTATATCATATGTGAAATAAGTAATCTGAATGTTTTTTACAATTTACATGTGATTCAATTTTTTAAAATTGATTGCTAGTTGTATTTCCGAGATTAAAAAGCATTTTCCTTTTGTTATTCTTTTTCCTTAGCGGATGCTGGAATTATTAATTGGGAATCTTTCTGTCCATAAGTTTCTTCAAGTTTATTCCACCAATTAAATTTTAAAATAACCGAAGTAATAATTAGAATTACAACACAAATTCCAAATGATGTAAACTCGCGGATAACTAAAAATACAGGGGTTGCCATTAAAGTAATCTGCCATGTAATCCCCACTAAAATATTAATCATATCGCGTTTGAAATTTTTATTTGCGGCGAACTGCGGATCAGCCTTAATAACTTTTTCATAAATAGGTTTCCAGAAACCCCATGGTCTGATATTATGATAAAACTTCATTAATACTTCATCACTTTCCGGTTTTGTCATCAGTGTTGCAATTATGCATCCAATTATCGAATTAAGAAAGATAAATGGAAATGAATTCATATTTGGGTTAGCAGGCAAAGGCCAATTATCTAAAAATGGGATAAGGTTTAATTCATCGAGCAGGAGTAGAATTAAAGAAGTTGCAATACCTGAAACCATTCCCCAGAAATATCCATAACCATTAAACCGCCACCAATACCATTTTAAAACATTTGCTGCTGTATAACCACCCCACAATGAAGCTACAATCCATAACGCAATCTGGTTAATAGATTCAACAAAAAAGCCTGTTGTTATACCTACAACAACAACAGCTACAGAAGCAATGTAGCTAATCATTACATATTTTTTTGGTTCTGCATTTGGGTTTATATAACGCTTATAAATATCATTAACTATATAAGCTGGAGCTGCATTTACAGTAGCTGCAAAATTACTCATAAATGCTGCAATAAATCCTGCCATTAAAAGACCAAGTAATCCTACAGGAACATAATGTGCTAATACTTCGGGTAGAATAGCTTCGAAATCAGGGCTAGTGATTGAACTTTTATAAAGTGCATCAAAATTTGTTAAAGCAAGAACCGCTAAACCTGCAGCCATAAAATAACGGGTGGGATTAAGAACAATGCTAACTAATGAATTCATCTTTGCTGCCTCAACAGGGCTGCGGGTTGAAAGAATACGCTGCATATCATAATTAGGAGCGGGTCCGGCAGCTGCTACAAATAACCCTTTAAAAATCATCATTCCGAAAAACAAACCGAACATAGAGTATCCATCTGTTTCAATCCATTGATTGAACGCAGTTACTTTTGTTGCAACAGAAGAACTCACGGTTGACCAATCAAGATTTAAATTTAAACCGAAGGACATACTTTTCCAGCCTTCAGGGATTACGCTATTTATCATTTCAGGAGAGACGTTATACATTGCAATTATTCCAATTGCAATTGCCGATACGGACAGGATACAATATTGAATGACTTCAGTCGCTACAACACTCATCATTCCACCTTTAACAACATATAGAGTTGTTATTCCCATTAAAATAAGTGCATAAAGATTTGCATTTATTTGAGGATATTGAAGTAAAGTCTCCGGGTTAGTAACTAAAGCAGGAAGGAATGCTGCGGCAAATTTCCCTATTCCTTTAAATCCATAAGAAAGAAATCCGATTACACTTATAAGCGCAAATATAACTACAATGAAGTGGGAAAGTGTAGCTCCTCTTCCTGTTCCAAATCGTGTTTTCATCCATTCAGCACCAGTCATTACATTTGATCTTCGTAACCAGGGAGAAAGATAAACCATAAGAAATATCTGATTAAAGACAGGCCATATCCACGGTATCCAAATACTTTTTAAACCGTAAACGGAAAGCCAGTAAACCAGAAGCATGGTCCCGGCAATATCAAACATACCGGAAGCATCGGAAATGCCGAGGAAGTACCAGGGAATTTTATTCCCGCCAAGGAAATAATTTTGAATATTTTTAGAAGCTCTTTTTGAAATATAAAACCCAATAAAAATTGTAGAGGTGAGGTATAAAAGAATAATTCCAATATCTATAAAGTGAAGGTTCATCCATAATCTCCTGAAGTAACCTGTTAATTAAAAAAATGCAAAAAAAAAGCGTCCCGATATATCGGGACGCTGGAAAGCGAATCTATTACTTAAGAAACATCATCTTCTTGGCAACAGAATTAGAACC
>CAZECH010000360.1:0-3437 GCA_964510675.1 uncultured Ignavibacteriaceae bacterium | reverse complement strand
TTTCTTAATGCTCTAAGAGAACGCAGAATGATAGAAGAAAAATGGGATTCGTCAAAAATTAAATTGTGGACCTATTACAGAAACAACTGGGGTTTCACTGAGCTTGATAGTATGATTGCATACCTTCGTATAAAAAACTTAAAATCAGGCTGGCCATTTCAACCTGATACAACCGTTAACAATTTCATTTTTACTTATAAGCCCAATGGAATTGTTGACTCGCTTGCATTTATGGCTATTAAATATGATGATGTTAGTATAGATAGAGTTCATAAAGATCTTGCAGCATATTATAAATCTACAGGGGATTTGAAACGCGCTTCTAAAGAATATTTATCTCTCGCATATATTTATCCCCATAGAGCTTCCTATTTTTACTTTGCTGCTGATTTGGCCTATAAAGCAAATGACTTTGATAATGCTGTCCAAATTTTAAATGAATCACCAAATCCGGATACAAGTGCATTTGCACAGCTTACACTTGCATCAATTTATTTTTCGCGGCAAAAATTTACTGAAGCTCTTTTAAGCCTGGATAAGCTTAAAAAAATTAACTTAAATGAGGAAAATTATTTGCTCGCAGAAAAACTTAGATACAAAATCCAAAAAGTATCGGGACTTAACTCTGAGGCAGAAAAGACTTTGGTTTCAATAAGAAAATTAGAACCTGGTTTTAATGAAAGTAATGATGGAAAACCAGTATTTGTTTTAGTTCCGGAAAAAGTAAAACCATATATTCAAAATGCAGAAAGATTAAGAAGGAATGGGCAATTTGCTGAGGCGTTATCTGTTTTAACAGAAGCTAATTCTATTCAGGAAACGGCTTTTGTTAATCTCCTTATTGGAAAGATATTATTAAAACAAAATAATGTTAATGCTTTAAATTATATGGAAAAAGCATATAAAGAAATCAAAGATGATGCGTCTCTTACTTATAATTTAAGTTTGCTATATTTAATGAAAGAAAATTTTCCTAAAGCTGAAGAAGTGACGAATGACTTTATAAAACTAAAAGGAGATGCCGATCTACAATCCAAACAGTTAATGACTTTGTACGAGAAGCGGTCAGGAAAAAAACTTAATAGTAATTAAGATGGGATTAAAGTTGGAAAGGAATTATATATGATTCAACAGCTTTAGAAATTAAAATGAAATCACAAAAACTATATCACGTTCTTATTAAAACCTGTATTCTAATTGTATTATACATTCCCTTATTTTATTCAACAAATCACTTAAGAAATGCTGGGATTTCCGAAACAGATTCAACTGTTGTTGAAAAATATGGTCAGCTCAGGGTACAGGGAACTCAGATTGTTGACAAGGATGGAAAGCCTGTAACGTTAAGAGGAATGAGCCTTTTTTGGAGTCAATGGATAGGGAAATATTATAACTATGATTGTATCCAATGGCTGCGTGATGATTGGGAATGTACAGTTGTTCGGGCTTCAATGGGAATTGAACCTGATGGATATCTAACCAACCCTATAGCTGAGAAGAATAAAGTTTTAGCGGTAATTGATGCATGCATTGATTTAGGAATATATGTTATAGTTGATTGGCATGATCACAATGCTCAGAACCACCAGCAGCAAGCGAAAGAATTTTTTGCAGAGATAGCCAAGCAGTATGGGGACTATCCAAATTTAATTTATGAAATATTTAATGAACCATTACAGGTATCATGGGCAAATGTCATTAAACCTTATGCAGAAGCTGTTATTGATACCATCAGATTTATTGATCCGGATAATATAATCATTGTTGGTACACCTACCTGGTCGCAGGATGTTGATATAGCATCTCAGTCTCCTTTGCAATATGAGAATATAGCTTATGCGCTTCATTTCTATGCTGCAACACATAAACAATTCTTAAGAAATAAAGCTATTACTGCCTTAAATAATGGTATAGCACTTTGGGTTAGCGAATTTGGTACGAGTGAATCATCAGGTAATGGTACTCTAGATTCTACGGAAACAGATATCTGGATGAATTTTATGGAATCAAGAAAAATAAGTTGGTGTAACTGGTCTGTTGCAGATAAGAATGAAACTTCAGCCGCATTAAAGTCTGGTGCAAGCCAATATGGTAACTGGTCTGATGCTGATCTTACCAGATCAGGTAGTATAATAAGAGGAAAAATAAAATCCTTTAATGACCCGACAAGTACAGATAATTTACAAGTTGACTTTCCTTTGAATTTTAAATTATACCAGAATTATCCAAATCCTTTTAATCCTCAAACAACAATCGAATATGAGTTAGAAGGTAATGGATTTGTTAAGCTGGAAATATTCGATATAAAAGGAAGTAAAATAAGAACACTTATTGATGATTATCAGCCAAAAGGTTTGCATAAAGTATTGTGGGATGGAAATACCGATGAGAATGTCGATGCTTCCAGTGGAATTTATTTTTATCATCTTTTTTTTATAAAAACAGATCAGTCATCTGAATTCCAGAATGAATATAAACCAATGGTGCTTTTAAAATAAATTTAAATACTCTAAATAATAACCGCCAGATTAATGTTGTATTCCCAAATTCATCCGAAGGAATAATGCCAAAGAAATTATTATTCTTTCTGTTATTCGTGGGCTATATTCTGGCTGGATGTTCCTCAAGTAGATTTGCTAATTACATTACTACAAGTAAAGATAAATTAATGGATGGGGACGAAGAATTCCGTTTTGTTTCTTTTAATATTCCCAACCTGCATTATATAGAAGATTATCTTGCATTTGATTCATCCAACCCATGGCGTTTACCTGATGAATTCGAGATAAGAGATGCTCTTGAATCAATAAAACAACTCGGTGGAAAAGTTACAAGAACTTATGTCCTGTCAGTTCGAAAGCCCGGTGAATCAAGAAATATCATTCGTCATGTTGAGGCTCCTGGTGTTTTTAATGAAGAGGCATTCAAAGCTTTAGACAAGGTTATGCAAATTGCAAACGAAGTTGGTGTGAGAGTAATAATTCCTTTTGTAGATAACTGGTGGTGGTGGGGTGGACCTGTTGAATATGCTGCATTCAGAAATAAAAGTAAAGAGGAATTCTGGACAGATACTCAGTTGATCTCTGATTTCAAAAAAACAATTGAGTTCATTATTAACAGAAAAAATACTTACACAGGAATTTTATATAAAGAAGATAAAGCCTTGTTTGGATGGGAAACAGGAAATGAGCTTGAATGCCCTTTCTCCTGGACAGCTGAAATTGCTTCTTATATTAAAAGCCTGGATCATAATCATGTTGTTATTGAAGGGACTCATGCAAAAATCTTAACAGAGGATGCAATTAATAATCCACATATTGATGTTTTATCTTCACATCATTATTCGAGAGTAGATGAAACCCTAAAAAATATTTTAAAGAATAAAGAATTATCAAGAGATAAGAAACCTTACTTTGTAGGTGAGTTCGGTTTAACTG
>CAZECH010000359.1:0-3461 GCA_964510675.1 uncultured Ignavibacteriaceae bacterium | reverse complement strand
TGCGAGATGCGCAAGATGGAGTCAATCTCAGCACCAATTCAAACCAGAAGATCAGTCAATGGCCGCATGGTCAGTTCGTGAAGTACGTTGCCTACAAGTCAGCAGAGTATGGGATGAAAGCTGACTACATTCCAGAAGACTATTCCACCCGCACCTGCAGTTGGTGTAAGCGGGTTGCGAAGCGTGCACCACGAGGACGGGTCTATGCCTGTCCTAGGTGTGGTGCAGTGATCCATCGAGATGCTAATGGAGCAAGTAATATCTGCTCTCGTGCACGGTATGGATCGTATGGTCGTGTTCAAGCACAGACCATCATGTATCTCCGACCTCTTGGACGGAGTAGAGCCTTTGATACGGGCCAACGTTGTGGCGCCATTGGCGCCACAACCCCATAGGCTTTAGCCATGGGAGTATCATACAGTGTGAACTAGGGGGGTGGGGGCCGTACCGACGCGTGCTATCACTGGTGATAGCACCACTTTTTATGCCAATCCGATGGCGGCTTCTGCGGTTTCGTCGAGATCTTCTTCGAACAGCGGCTCCTCGTCATCTTCCTCGTCGAGCATGGCCTGTTCCATATCTTCCTGATCATCGTACTCGGTGGCGCCTTCGACCGAGACAAACTCCATATTCTTCAGGTACTCTGTGAGGATTCGGGGCGAGTTGTAGACAAAGGTCGTGCCGGAGTCGATGCTGACGTAGGCGCAGTGGTGTTGCAGGTCCTTCGTGACCAGCAGTTTCATGAGCATCGAGGCTGCGGTGGTTGCTATGGCGGGGTTGATACTCAAACCCTGCTCGTCAACCAGGGCAATGTCGGCGCAGGACATTCCGGAATAATCCACTTCTTCTTTCTTGGTCTCTGGTTCATCTCCCAGGATCCCGGGGAATTGCACACTGGGCAGAGGCGTCCACGTGGTCATTGATGGGAACCGTAAGGGGGAGGGCTCACGTGGAGCCAAGCCCCTGCCGACCGAAACCTGTCCTGCAGTTTTGAGGTTGCCGCAGTCCAGCCACCAACCAAAGTGCTGTGAGCAGACTTTGGCCACATCCTGCCGCGGTTTGTTGTTGTCAACACAGGTGATGAAAACCGGCATGCTGTTATCGCCATACCGATCACCCAGATTGTTACGGTACATAACCTCCGCCGAGAAGGGGGTAGGGACAGCGATGATCTCAATACCCCAGGCAAGCCCATAGCGCCGGGCAAGCGTTTCCGCTTTGTTGGTCCCAATCTCTGCTTCGCAGAAGTTTTGCCGGAAGATGTTTTTCTCCTCAACCGTATCATGGTCCCAGAAGACCAGCCTGACACCGAGGTGATGCACTTCCTGGAGAAGCTTTGTGATACGTGCCAAGTGGGGCGCAGCCCAGGAACCGCTACCGCCGCATCCAATCAGATGGATTGAGATGCTTTTGACCACTGGCAGCAGGATCGAGCGCGCGTACAGAGCGTCTTTATTGAGCGCGGGTAGTTTCAGCGAGGAGGAGGAATTCGGGGTCGATGACTTCTTCTTCCGGGATGATTTGGAGTTTTTCTTCTTCGAGGTTTGTTTCGTCATAAATTACTTCTCCTTTGCCGTAGTAGGCATCCCGAATTTCTTCGGGCAGTTCGAATATCATGTCTGCTGGAATGTTCCAGTAGTTGCCGTACACACCCACGCGCACCAGGATCAGTGATTTCTCGTTCACTCTCCCAATCACCGCAAAGATCCTAAAACCCTGCTCGTCTTTGTTATCGGTGCGGCTGAAGAAAGGGTCCATCAGGGCGTGACTGTGCAGGTCGATCAGTGCCTTGATGCCAAGCGGGTCGGCTTTGTCCATGGGGAACACGCTGGCAGGGCGGCAGAATTGCAATGGAGCATCCAAGTTCCATACCTGTTGGTCGTGGTCGAAGTTGAACCAGAACAGGATTTCGTTTGGCAGGTTTTCCTTCGATGCCTGCAAGACGTGGCGCATCAAGACCGCGGGCACGCGAGGCATAGTTACAAACGGTTCGAGCGGGGGCAGACCGGCAATGGTCGCTCTCGAGATGGGGATCAATACTTCCAGATCGTCCCGCTTTGCATACAGGAAGACGCCATTGCCCGCCATGATGTAGGCGTACAGGCAATTCGGAATGGGGGGCAGCTTGCCATCATCCTGCACGATCAGGTGCTGAACAAGTTTGAACATATCAGTCTGCCCCGTATTTCAAGAGACGGTCGATGCAAAGATCCACCGATATCATGTCGGCTTTACCAAGTTCTTTGTACGGGAACGTGGCAGCTCCTTCTTGAGATAACTGACGAAGCAGATCAAGAACGTTTTGCGGGAAGCTCTTGCACTTCTTACTGGCGATGTGCTCATTGAACGGCGTCCCGAAGAACATTCGCCAAACGCTCTCGATGTTGTTCACGCTTGCTTTCGGGACCTTGTGGCTTCCCCAGCAGATGCGCCCGTTGTCATAGATATTCGGGAATGGCGCTCTAAAGACTGGCAGTTTTTTGTTGAACTTCTTGTTGGGGATTGCCCACAGGTAGTATCGAGTACCCCAGCCCATAAACAGAGTCGCCGGGATGGGGACTTTCAACTTTTCGCTCTTGTCGGTCACGATATCGATCACCTGCGCGCGCGTTGTATAAACGGCCCATTCGCCGCGCGCATTGCTTCCAGCCCGCAAGACACCCGCGGGCAGCCAACCCGTATCCTGTTGGTGACCTTCTTTGAAGGCAAGGAAGGCAGCTTCATTCGTGAGGAGCTTGCTCTGGATCTTGTCATCCTGCTGCCAGGTGAACATCAGCTCTCTTGTTTTCAAGAAGGTAATGCTCGCTACAGCCTCAGGACCCAGATAACTGGTTTTCTGTGGTTGTTGGTTTTTAGCCATACTACTGTTTGACCTTTCTTTCCCTGGGGCGCAATGATTTCATGTAGGCCTCCAGGAACAATGTGAAGACATCCGACCTCGTTTCAAGAATATCGTATGCTTCATCCAATACTTTGCGAATCTTCGGGACTTTCAGCCAATCCTCGTGAGTCACCATCAGATCTTTTTCACTGATCGTGATGGGTAGCCACGATTCGGGATCGTAGTCATAGAATACGTTGCCGGTCGAGCCGTCGAAGGCTTCTATCAGAGTGGCCAATGACTGGAGACCATGTTTCCTAAGACCCTTCTTGAGCTGGCTGACGTTGATGTAACAATCCCCCGGAATTTCGGGTATATCTGGAAGGTTCCACTTATATGTTTCGTTGCAGAAACTCCAGACCTCTTTGATACTGGTAGTCTCTACGTTACCCCACAAGATACCCACCATGATAGTGAAGCTTCCGGCCCGGGTCAGTTCATCGAGTCGTTGCAGCATCTCATCGTATTCATCCCAACTGATTCGATATCCCATCCATTCGATTGGTACGGTCTGATCTGTGCCGAAGTCCATGCACTCTTCGTCCAACCAGAACTCGTCCAGGCCGAACAAGTAGTCGTT
>CAZECH010000358.1:703-3495 GCA_964510675.1 uncultured Ignavibacteriaceae bacterium | reverse complement strand
GTATGCTGACAGCGGAAACACTGCACGCAGTGATCGGAGTTTTGTCGCGGGACTTGCCAGAGTTTTTTCCCGGCGTGCATGCCGTATCCATCGCCTGGCTCGACCCGGACTACGAGCTCACGCACTTGTTGGAGCAGGAAGGCGGGAAGGCGCAAAGCAATACCTTTGTCGCGCTGCACTCGCCAGCACCCGGTCTGATTCCTCCGGATGGTCCACTGCTCGGCGCAGCCGATCCCGTCCGTCAGCAGAAGTTATTTCCGCACACCATACAGCGACTGCAGTCGATGGCAATCACACCACTCGTGCTGCGTGGGGAGCTGATTGGCAGCCTCAATCAGGGCAGTGCGGACCCGCGCCACTTCGCGCCGGACGCCGCCACCGACTTGCTCGAGCACCTCGCCGCCGTTGCCGCGATCTGCATTGATAACGCCGTGAATCGTGCACGTCTGCGGCGTGATGGGCTCACAGACGTGCTCACCCAGGTAGCGAACCGCCGGTTTTTTGAACGCCGGTTGCGTGAAGAGGTCAGTCAGTGGCTGCGCCGGGGTGGCGATCTTTCCTGCTTGTTGGTTGATCTTGATTGCTTCAAGCAGATTAATGATCAGCATGGTCATCAGACAGGTGATCTTGTCCTGCAAGAAGTTGCACGTACGCTGAGCAAAGGGCTGCGCACCAGCGATGTACTGGCGCGTTATGGCGGCGAGGAATTTGTCTTGCTGTTGCCAGCAGCGGGAAGTGAGCGTGCCGCAGAGATTGCCGAGCGCCTGCGGGCCGCCGTCGCCGCACTCGACCTTACGCCAGCGCAGGGCACGAGCTTACGGGTATCGGCCTCTTTCGGTTTGGCAAGCCTTACAGGAAGCCAACGCGCAACGCTGGAGGATCCGGGTTTGTGGCTGCTGCGTCAGGCAGATCAGGCTTTGTATGCCGCCAAGGCGCGCGGACGCAATTGCGTGGTGGCCGCTGACAATACAGGCAGCGGCACTACGTCGTCGCCGGCTGTAGATCCGCTCACGTCCCGTGAACGCTGAATTGTCTGTCTGACTTCGATGCGGCAGGGTGCCCTGGCTCCGCTTCATTGGCGCCAGGGCTGGTTTTCAACGCTGCAAGAGTTTCAGTTTGTCCGGTTTGCCGTCCCAATCCGCTGCATCCGCCGGCGCTGCTTGGCGTTCAGTGAGCACCGGCCATTTCTTGGCCAGTTCGGCATT
The DNA here is from genome assembly GCA_964510675.1 of uncultured Ignavibacteriaceae bacterium. Classification (GTDB taxonomy): domain Bacteria; phylum Bacteroidota; class Ignavibacteria; order Ignavibacteriales; family Ignavibacteriaceae; genus RBG-16-34-14. Next base: position 2,290 of record CAZECH010000358.1, on the reverse strand, counting down.
CAGCGCCAGGAATTGTTCCTGCCCGGCCGGGACGTCGTCTTCTGCGTAGATGGCATTTGCCGGACACTCCGGCACGCACAGGGTGCAGTCGATGCACTCATCCGGATCGATCACCAGCATGTTCGGGCCCATGTGGAAGCAGTCCACAGGACAGACTTCCACGCAGTCGGTATATTTGCATTTAATGCAGTTTTCGGTGACCACGTAGGTCATTGCTTCTCTCCGGCGACAAAATGGCGAGGCGCGATAATACACGCTGGCCCGGCCAAATTAAATTGACTCAGAACAGGTCCCCGGGTCCTTTGTCGTGGGAGAGCTGCCGGACTCGGTACTGTCTCGGGAACGATATGCCGCGATAACATGCTGTGCATAAAGCTAATTCCACTTGACGTCGTGCGTGGCCTCGACCAGCATGTGGGCATGCTGAAAGTCATTTTCATCTTTTCATGAGTCAGCCTGATTTGCTCCCGAAGCCTGAGGGCTCCGTACTTCCGGCCTTCGTGTTGCCGCCATGGCAGACATCCGCTTGGGTGGTGGAAACCGAGCCGACAGAGGCCGGCACTTGGCTGGCGGCATTGCCGCTGGCGGACAGTGTTCAGTCGGCACAGCAGATTTATCAGGCCTTGTTTACCCTGAACCGCATGCCGCTGGAAGCGGATGACCGGCTGGTGCTTATGGAGCTCTACCGCAAGCCGGTGGCGGCGGTCGCCTCTGGATTGCAATCGCATTTTGCGCGTCTTTCACTGCCTCTCAAGCCACGTCTCAAGCAACTGGCCGACTTCCTCTGCCAGCTGCATATGGAAATGGCGCATGGCTACAAGCACGTGCTCAAGGCCGGCCTGGACGAGCGCAAACCGTGGGAGAGCGACGCATTTCTGCTGTCCCTGGAGCGTGCCATCCGCTATCTCGGCGAGGTGTTGCTCCGCTCCTATCAGGTGTACATGCCTGCTCCGCCGGGCGTGTGGAAGGAGATTCACGGCTTCTACCGGTATGCCGAGCAGCATGGCCAGGAGCATCGTCTTCTGGTCATCGACGGCCTTGAGGAGGGCACGACGGTGACACGTGCCTATCTGCAGGCGCTCCTGCTCGGTCTGTGCGGGCCGTATCAGTTGCCGCAGAATGAATGCCATCAGGTGAACGCCTTTCTCGCGCGCTGGGGGCAGAAGGCGAAAATTATCTCCGAGATTCAAACTGTCGATCCGGTCGGACACTTCCTCATCGATTTCGATGCCGATCATCCGGCCGCGCCCTTCCCGCGCGATGTGTCGTTGCAGCCTGCGCCAACGCTGCGCGCCCTGAATGCGATTGAACTGGCGCGCGTCGCGCACGACTTCAGCAAGCGGCTGCAGAAGGGTGAATCTCCGCGTGTTCTCGGGCTTGGTTTCGAATGTGTGGGTGCAGCTTGTGTGGATAGCCTGAAACGAATGTTGCGTTTCTGGGGGCTTGCCGGCCGGCGCCAGTTTTCCCGTCATCGTTCGCTTCAGCCATTGTCGTTGTGCGTGGGCATCAATGCCGTGCATTTTTTCTGCGACGGGCAGCGGCCGTTCACCCCGCCGCATGCGCCCGTAGCCATCCCGGTGCGGGCAG
>CAZECH010000358.1:0-693 GCA_964510675.1 uncultured Ignavibacteriaceae bacterium | reverse complement strand
GTAAACCATGCTCATTGAGGCGACCGCATCCATAGCAGCAGCTCAATTCATCCGGATAGTAGTCTTGAAATGCTTTCTGATCCATAGGTTTATCTCCTTCCGGAGGGGCCTGGTATGCCGGAGCGGGCAGCGGAACCGCCTGACCGTTTTGCCCTGGAAGCGGAGTCGCACGATGAACGGCCGGTGACGGCACCGCTGCCGGAACTGTTTCGTATTGACAGTCGCTGGCAGGTGCGTGACGAGAGTGCCGGTGGTCTGTCGCTGGCACGCAGCGGTGATGCCGGGATTCCGGTGCGAGTAGGGGACGTCATCGGCATCCAAAACCCGGTGCTCAACCAGTGGCGCATCGGAGCAGTGCGTTGGGTGAAAAGCGCAGACACAAAGCATGTCGAGATGGGTGTCGAGATGCTCGCCCCGCATGCGCATCCCCTTGCGGTGCGTCCGGCCGGCACAGATGTCGTGCCCTACACCCAGGCGTTACTGCTTCCGCCAATCGAGGCGTTGCGCCAGCCGTCAACGTTGCTGGTGGCGCGCGGTACTTGTCAGCCCGGTGAGGATATCGAAATCGCCGATAGCGAGTCACCGCTGCGACGCGTGCGCGTGTTGAAAGTGGTGGAGCGCAGCAGCGCGTTCGCGCAAGTGGTGTTCGCGGACGTCGCCCGTTAGGAACAGAATCTCAACGGCACCAGTCTG
>CAZECH010000357.1:0-3497 GCA_964510675.1 uncultured Ignavibacteriaceae bacterium | reverse complement strand
AAGGCACTCATTGGATGACCATAATAAACCACTCTCCCTCCCTGGTCCATTACCAATAGTTTGTCGATCATTCTGAAAACATCCGATGAAGGCTGGTGTATGTTTGTGATTATCAGCTTTCCCTTAAGGGTCTGTCTTTTCAGAAGGGTTATGACTTTTTCCGAATCAGCAGAAGACAATCCTGATGTAGGTTCATCAATGAACAGGATCCAGGGCTCCCTGATCAGCTCGAGAGCAATATTCAGCCGCTTGCGCTGACCACCGCTCAGAAATGTTGTAAACGAATCACCAACATTCAGGTCGCGGGCTTCTATCAGATCGAAATCTATCAGGGCATCATCAACCACCTCATTGATCTGTTCGTCGGTATAGGAATCAAAGCAAAGCCTGGCATTATAAAACAGGTTTTCATATACTGTAAGTTCCTTTATAAGCAGATCGTCCTGTGGGACATAACCTATTATGCCCTTTACCAGTTCCTTATTTTTTTTGATATCCCAGCCATTAATCCGGATTGAACCGTGGCGGGGTTTCAAACTCCCATTGAGGACATTCAGCAGCGTTGATTTTCCGGAACCACTGCCACCTATTATACCCACAAGGCGTCCGGATTCTTCGGTCAGATTGAATCTTTTTACACCATTTCTGCTGTTAAGATAGTTAAACTCAATATCCTCAGCAGTAAATATGAACTTGACATCGGTAAAGGCCTGAATGAATTTACCCCTGATCCAGCTGAAATAAACGGATCCTATCTTTGGATTACGGATTACGGATCCTACCGACCATATATAGGTTCTGCCCTTGTTTATCCTGTGCCCGTTAAGAACAAGTTTCATATTTCCGAAATACCTGAAAATATATGAATCGGCACTCGGAATATGAAGTACCATTATGTATCCTTCCAGCTTACTGATTGACAGCCGTTTAATATTAACAGAATTGGGAACATTTTCCGGTTGAATAATTAGCAGCCAGTCTTTGTTTACAATATTTTCGAATTCTTCAAAAATGAAAGACCGGGTATCATTGAATTCCTCATCACTTATTTTCAGAAATGAAGCGGCTGTTTTAACCAGGTTAACTTCTTCAGGGGTGAGCCTCTCACCGCTTTGAATAAAGTCGAGTAAATATACCAGTACGATGATTTTCTGCTTATGTTCCAGCTCTTCGTTAATCTGGCTGCACAGCTCAATTATACGGCTTTGAGCATTTTTTTTCCTGTCAACGGGATCAGAAATAAGGGGTTCACTATTAAGCTGATGAAAGTATTTAACCTGTTCGTCGAAAAAATTGATGTATTTCTGAACTACCTCCTGACTATATTGCTGATCGAGGTAATCAATCACGATACTTCGCTTGTTGTCCGCCTGCCCGTCTTTTTTTATATCGGATACAATAGCGAACAACCGCATTAAAGCCCTTAAGATTGATTCATTCATAGTATCAAGCAAACAGCCCTAGCAAAATGCATAGGGCTGTATTTCAATAAGAATATCCTGGTGTATTACTTTATTCAGATAAGTGAGTTCCTGACATCTTTAATTGTACTCAGAATAAGATTATAATCGGCCTGCGATAAACCGGCGTCAACCTTGTCATATGCAGGTTTCAATGCCTGCAGTTTGGTTTCAAGATCTTTAATCTCAGGATTTGAATTCCTTTCTGCAAGCAGACTCATAACTTTTTCGTAGGATCCTTTCTGTTTGCTGATAATATCCACAAGGCCCGAGAAATTATAGGAGGCTTCGGATATATTGGTAGCAATGTACATAAGCTCAACCCATACACCGGCTACCATATCAACGGCAAGATCAGGATTACTTCGCTGATCAAGATACTGATAAGTGTTATAAATGGTATTTGTTACAACCTCGGTAAGAGAATCCTTATTCTCAAACTTTGTTTTATATTCTTCTGAAAGCAGGGCAGCATAGTCGTAAGTAACACCGAGCTGATCGGCAAGAGATTTGATTGAATTCAGGTAGGTCTGAACATCCTGTTGTTGTTCAAAAGTTGCTGCGTAAGCAAGATCAGCTGCATAAACGCCAAGATTAAGTGCCTTGCTCTGCTCGGTAACATATTTTTCGACACTTGAAGGTGAATTGAGAATATTTGATGTGTATGTTGCTCCTATTTCAGTGAGCATCTGCGTCATTTCAAAAGGTGCCGGAAGCGGATACAGTACAGCTTTAATATCGGAAGCAAGGAGTTCCTTATCAAGGCTGTCGGATGCAGTCAGGTCCTGTTCACTTGATTTTGTTCCACCTTTGCACGAAATAAGGAAAAACAGAGTTGTCAGAATCAGTATGAACGAACTGATTTTGCTAATGCATTTTCTCATATACATATTATTAATTGGTTTAATGGATTGATGCCTGGTGTTTAACACGGTGCAAATATAGATATTGTTTCACACCTCTGCAAACGCCACAATATAATTATGCCCGTATTTCTTTGCGCACTCGGGACATGTGGCAAAATAGAAATAGTACTTAATAGCGAGCTTATTGTCTCTGGCCAGCATGATATCCATTTCTCTTATAAATTGAGGAATCTTGCTGTATGGTCCGTCGAATACTTTGCTGAAAAAGGAGCCGGAAAGCCGTACATTATTGGCTAAAGGCACATCGCCGGTCACCAGCAAATACAAGTCGGATTTCCATGGCGAAGGGTCATACGACAGCAGCAGAAAATCCTTCATATCTGGAGCTGCATTCGCGTTTTTAGCCCTTTTCCACATCCGTATGAGGGTCCGCCTGTATATGCCCGGCAGTGGAATATGAAAAAACTGAGGAATACTTTCCTTTATAAACAGCTTATTCATCCACTTATGGGTTTTTCTATCCCACTTATTTAGTTCGAAAAGATTGCAGCTGTCTTCGTGCATTTCTGCCTGACCCATTGTTTTAAGGTTGTACCGCAGTAAATATAGTCAATAAAAAAACCGGAAATATAAAATACCGAACCTAACTTTAAACACAAGGATAAGATTTCCGTAAATACTTTGCTATTTTCAACTTATTCCTACACCTTTGCATGTTTTTATTTTTCATACAAGTAGAATCCCGATAGGAGATTATGTCTGGGAATAGCAGATCCCATGGGATCAAATTCAGTCTGGCCGGTGTAATTATAACATTGGGTATTGTTTTCGGAGATATCGGAACATCCCCCCTGTATGTTACTAAAGCGGTTATCAGAGACAACTTCCCCATTGAAACTGATTATATTCTTGGAGTACTGTCGTGTGTAATATGGACACTCACAATCCAAACCACGATCAAATATGTACTGATCATACTGAGAGCAGATAATAAGGGTGAAGGAGGCATATTTGCACTTTTTGCATTATTGCGAAAAAGCAAGCGATGGGTCTTCGGATTAGCTATTGCAGGCGGAAGTCTTCTGTTGGCCGATGGTGTAATTACTCCGGCAATTACAGTAGTGTCATCAATAGACGGTTTGAGGATGATCAATCCGGATATCCAGGTAAT
>CAZECH010000356.1:0-3502 GCA_964510675.1 uncultured Ignavibacteriaceae bacterium | reverse complement strand
TGGGTAAATTGCGGATGAGCACCTTTGGTTGTCTGGAGGATATTAGCCTGCGGATCTCTATATGGTAATATCTTACAATCACTATGGGGCAGGACTTGACGGGAAACTGCCGGAAGGCTACTATAAAGAACAAATGTGGTCTGGATAGTTCGTTTTGATAGTCTTTGATACGGAGAAATACGTTGGAGTGCCCGACCTGCCAAATAGTTATGGTGGTTCTCGAACTGGATGATATCGAGATTGACTACTGCTCCAGCTGTGGGGGGATCTGGCTGGATGCTGGTGAACTGGAAGCTGTTTCTGAACTTGAAAAAACTTCTCTGGATAAATTATTTTCTTTATTTAAGAAATAATTGATTATATATACAAAAATAAAATGTGTAATGGTCGGGATAAAATTCCTGACCATATCATATTAATAAAAAATTAGTCAATCCTACCTATATCAAAGCTTTCTTTTTTATTTTAACTTTGAACTGTAATTAAAATATTTTCTGCATGGTCAATTAGAAATAGAAATCCTTCAGGAGAATAAATATGAAATATCTATTCCTGCTTTTATTGTTTTTTCTTTTAAACAATTTAACATCAGCACAATATGTGCTTGATCCGGAAGTTTTGGTTTTACCTGATGTACAGTTTGATATTGAATCAACTGCTTTCCCCATTCCCACATTTAAAGAGGATACAAAAGCTGTTGGGATGGGAAAAACAGGAATTGCAACAGGCAAAACATTTAATGGTATGTTATACAACCCTGCTCTGCTCAGCAGGAAGCGTTTTATGATTGATGCAATAAGTTTAAGTCTCAGCCTTCCTCCGGAAACTTATGATGCAGCAAATTATTTGAATGATCATTTCAGTGAATTTAAAGAAGCTGTTTCTCTTAAAGAAGTTTGGGCAGGAATTCAGGATTTTAATAATGCTTCAAATATAAACGAACAGCTAATAGCATTAAGAAAAATTCAGAATGGACTGGTATTTCCGAGAGACTTATTCCGGAATGTGATTGGAACACCTGAAAAACCGACTACTCACGGAATAAGAACGATCCCGGCTTTCTCAATCCAGGTTGATAATTTTGGTTTTACACTTTATGGTGTAGGACAATCAGCATTCCAGGTAGAGCAAAGCCCAATACTTGATGCATTGCTCGATGTTCCTCTGCCTGATGACTTAAACGATCCCGAGCAGGTTGCAAATGCAATATTAGCTCTTGAAGGAATACTTCAACCAATTCTTGAATTAAATAGTTTTGATGAAGCTCTCCCCTTTGCATATTCAATCTCTTATGTTGATATAGTAGGTGCAGCAGGTTATTCATTTAATGTTGCACCGGGATTTAATGTAGGAGCAAATCTTAAAGTTGTACACAGAAGATTCTCAGCAAGAAAACTTTTGCTTGAAGAGTATGAAAACATACTTAACATCTTAAAAAGAGATTTAAACCAGTCAATTACCGGAGTTACTCTTGATCTTGGTGGATTATACAAATTTCCGATTGGAACTGAAGTTGGTTTATCAATTCAGAATATAATTCCTGTTCAGAAAATCACTTCAACTTTAAGAACTGATGTTGCAGTATCTTATCTTGACTATAAAAGAGATGGTCAGGGAAATATAGAAGTTACACAGAATGGGGATACTGTTGTTCAATCAATTTCACAAACTATTGATCTTGGAATTCCTTTTGATCTTGAACTTCCGATGATAATTAATGTTGGAGCAGTTCATCCAATAACTGAAAACTGGGATGTTGCTCTTGATTGGGTTGATATTTCTGAGCAGGATATAAGGTTTGAAGATTATTGGGAAAGATTCAGATTAGGAACCGAGTATAGATTAGATGCCATAAAAGAAAAACTGGGAGTAGCATTCAGAGTTGGTATGGCTGATGCAAGATTCACAGGAGGCATCGGTTTTAACTTATACAAGGCAGTTCAGCTTGATGGTGCTTATGCATGGGATAATTATGTAGGCGATTATTCTTACTATGCTCAGATTAAGATTGGGTGGTAAGAACGAGTTTTGTCTGTCTTATAAATACTTCCGGAAGAAAACAGGACGCAATCCGGAAACCTGAAAAATAATAATTGATATTTGTCTAAAAAATCAGGATAAAAACAGAGACTTAAAATATTATTGTATTTAAATAAACCCACTAATAATTTAGCATCACTATTATTTAGAAAGAGGTTTCGTATGCAACATATTCTGAATCTTCTCTCGGTAATAATTGCATTAAATATATCAGCATTTACTTTTGCTCAGGGAGAAGCTGCGCTACCATTTCTTTATTATACACCATCATTGGAGTCAAATGGGTTAGGACTTACAGGAACATCTATTCCCAATGATGAAGCATTTGGTTTTTATTATAATCCTGCAAACCTTGGTTACTTTGGAAGAGACAAAAATTTATCTTTCCAGTTTTATTCTTCTTCACCGGATTTAATATCAGATAATTTAAAAGCCGGATATAATAGTTTCGCTTTGAATCTTGGATATAGTTTCAGGAAATTTTGTGGATTTGATTTAAGCGTTGGCGCAGGATTTATACATAATAATTTTAAATACAAAAATACATTCGGATTGTTTTCTGATGATGAGGATACTTATAATGCTTTTGGTTTAGGAGTTATGCTCGATTATTATATCGCTGTTTCACTCGGTATTACATTAAAGAATATTAATTCAAAGTTAGGTTTTGCTGAAGCCAGCGCAAATCCCATTGACTATGGAATTTTAATTGAAGTGCCGGTTATAAAACTAATTGATAATGATATTTCCATTCCTGTATCTTCTTCAACAAGCCTGATTCCGTTATTTAATTATTCAATTGGATATTCGAGGCTTAATATCGGAGATGAAATTTATTATGTAGATCCAGCCCAGGCTGATCCTTTACCTCTGTATTCACGGCTGGGACATTCATTTAAATTTGCTTTTGATTTTCAGATGAGAAGTTTAAATATAAACCTGTTTGATTACTGTCTAATTCTTGAAGCTGATGATTTGCTGGTTAGCAGAAGTTTTAAACAAAATGGTGTAACTACAAATTATCAGGGCTTAATTGGAGATATTGATTTTGGCAGGCACCTGATTCAATTAAAAGGTGATGATAAGGTGGTTGTTCATAAAGGACATTCAATAAAACTTGGTGAGACTGTTACTCTAATGTATGGCTCTTATTCAGGTCGGAGCTATACACCAAATATAAAAACAGATGGATTTGAAATTAGCATTAGAGGTTTGACTAAATTGTTAAACAGTATTATGGATATTAATATTATAAGTTATATCGCAAATCATATCGAATTAAAATATATTAATTCATCTGTATTTACCGGTTCACTATTAGAAACTGATTTCTCGGCTCTTTCCGTATCATTTTTTAATTTTGCATTTAATTAAAAGATAATGAATTACAAATTATAAAAACTTCCAAATGTAAGAGAGTTGAAGAGGATAGTAAGTTAACCTTTATTCAACATTCTAAGGG
>CAZECH010000355.1:0-3510 GCA_964510675.1 uncultured Ignavibacteriaceae bacterium | reverse complement strand
GAGCGCTGCACGACAAGGGGCCGAGGAAGCGAGGGGCGTTCGTGGCGGAGAACTACCTCGATATCGACAACTTCATCGACTGGACGCTGCTGGGTTACTTCGCGGGCAACGTGGACCTCAAGACCGACGGGAACTGGCGGGCCGCCGGCGGCGGACCGGACCAGAGACCCTGGCGCTTCTATAGCTGGGACGGCGAGCGGGTCCTGGAGAACGTCAATCACTCGGGGGTCAGCCCGTCGTCCGATCCTACGGGTCTGTTCAACTACCTCAAGGAGATCGAGGGGCTGGGCGTGTTGAGGAATAAGGTAAAAGCAGAGAGTCGGTAGAAAGGGAAAAAGGTATGCGCGTCACGAAACATCTGCGTCCGGACCAGGAAACCATCCTGCGTTTTCTTGCCGTATTCGGCGGGGGCTCCGTAGCGCTCGGCACCAGCAAGCTGGCCCGCCCGGGTTTCTTCATCTTTGCCCACGACTTCATCAGCGAATACATCGAGAATGGATTCTTCAGGAAGGAAGAATTACTGATCAAGGCCCTGGAGGACAGCGGTTTCCCCACTGAGGAGGGACCCATTGGCTCGCTGAGAGCTGAACAGAAAAAGAGTCACGAAGCTGCCGAGCTCCTGATCGATACTGCCAGGCAATGGCAGGCCGGGGATGCAGATGCGCGCGCGGGTGTGGGCTGGGCGGCAAGTGAGTACACCTCCATAATACGTCAGCACCTCGACCGGCTCAAAAATTTGATCTTCCCCCTGCTTGAGCAGAATTTGTCCCCCGAGGATGAACATAAGATCGCCGAAGGGCTGAACAAGATCGTGTTCGATGGCACATTAAAAAACGACTCAGACAAATACATCAAGATCATCGAAACTCTCGAAGAAGAACTCAGCGACTGGCGCTAGGCAGGAAAGTCTTCAAAGGGAAATGGAATGCAGAGGATTCGTTCCTTCTCACTCATCGTAATGCTGGCGATCCTTCCTATATCCTGTTCCCCCGCGCCGACACCGGCCGTGGAACCGGAAATCGCAGCCAGCCCTGCGCCACTTCCCTTTGGCTTTTACGGCGCGACGATGACGGATGCCACCTACTGCACAATGGATGGCGAACCGCAGAAGATGGACATTTACTTTCCGGATGCCGGTGGTCCCTGGCCGGTGTTGGTTTACATCCATGGCGGCAGTTGGATGACCGGTGATAAAGGCGAAGCCGCCGGGCTTGGGGATAACATGATCGCGCAGGGATATGTGTTCGTCTCGTTGAATTATCGTTTGTATCCGGATGTGCGCTTCCCAAAGATGATCGAAGATGTAAAATGTGCCATCCGCTCGCTGCGCGCCCATGCGGAGCAATTCAACCTCGACCCCAACCGTATCGCGGCCATCGGCGCGAGCGCAGGCGGACATCTGGTCGCGTTGCTCGGCGCGTCAGACCCAAGCGCGGGGTGGGAGGCCGGCGAATATCTTGACCAGTCCAGCCGCGTGCAGGCTGTGATCGCCATGGCTCCCGCCACCGATTTCTCAAAAAAATTCACCAATGCCGACATTCAGACCCTGGTCCTTGTTGCGTTTGGGAGCAAGAATATCCCCGCGGCTAGCCCGGTCTCGCATGTTACGCCTGACGATCCGCCCTTCCTCCTGATTCACGGAAACCGGGACCCGGTCCTTCCCATGGAACAATCGCAATTGATGTACGATGCACTAAAAGAGGCCCGAGTTCCTGCTCAACTGCTGGTCGTCGAGAACGGCGACCACTCATTGACCGCGCCGGACGGTTCGGCGCAGCCCACAATAGAGGAGATCGATCAAATCATTTCCGATTTTCTGGCGAAGTATTTGAGGTGACTTTGAAGTTGATGTTTCTCTGACGGAGGAAGTGCGTTATGTGACGTCTTTCTGCGTCAGTTTATTTAGACCTGTAGCCTTTTGATATCCATAAAGGCGGGTAGAATTATATATAATTTTTGTGACCAACTGTCATTGCGAGGAGCGAACGATAGTAAGCGACGAAGCAATCTCATACATAATGAGGAGATTGCTTCGTCGGGAGGACACCCTCCTCGCAATGACGGATGGAGGACTCCCATGCAAGCCTTCGAATTGACTCAACTGATTTCTCAAAGAGAATCTAGCAACAAACTCTATCTCGAATTCATCAAAGTCCCCGATCTCAGCATGGGGCTATACGTTCTCCCCGCAGGCGGGACGGATCCCCAGTCACCACACACGGAGGATGAGGTCTATTACATGGTGAGTGGCAAGGCAAAGATCAAAGTCGCAGATGAAGACCGCGCGGTGCAGGCAGGCTCCATCGTCTATGTGGCGAAGAACGTGGAACATCGCTTCCATTCCATTGAGGAAGAGTTGACGGTGTTGGTCTTCTTCACACCAGCGGAGTACACGAATAAGTAAGGCGGATTGGCAATCCGCCCTACGAATTGAGGAAGAGAGCGTCGCCGCCCGGAGCCTGCCGAACAGGTTGGCGTGTTGGTCTTCTTCGCATCAGCGGAGTATTCGAACAGGCAATGATATAATGACGTAAAATAAACGTCATATGACGGCAAATAGACGTCAACAGGAGTTGTCATGATCGAATCGCTTCTCGGTTCAAAAAACGCTGAAAGAGTGTTGATTTACATTTTTTCACGTGAAGAAGGCTATGCCCGCGAGATTGCCAATTTTTTTGGTACAGACTTGAAGCCTATTCAAATGCAATTGGACAAGTTCGAGAAAAGCGGTGTGCTGGTCAGCCGTTCAGTCGGACGCACCCGCCCGTACGTGTTCAATCCGCGTTATCCGTTTTTGACGGAGTTGAAGGGCTTACTCGAAAAGGCTTTATCATTTTATTCTGTGAAGGAAAGGGAGGAGCTGACGATGAACAGACGCAGGCCGAGGACAAGAGGGAAAAGCCTGTGAAAAGCGTGAAGAATATGAGCCAGAGTGAACTGGCGGCATACATTCAAGATTCTTTGGAGAAAAAGGGAATCAAGGTTGTGCTTTCCGGCGGAAGTGCTGTTTCGTTTTATAGCAGTAACAAATATGTTTCAAAAGATCTGGATTTGATCAACACAGGTTTTGCGAAACGAAGCAAGATCAAGGAAGTGATGGAGAAGATTGGCTTTAAAGAACAGGGACGTTATTTCGTCAACCCCAGAACAACATTCTTTGTGGAATTTCCCAACGGTCCGCTTTCGGTTGGCGAAGAACCTGTGAAGGAAGTGAACGAGTATGAATTGGCAACAGGAAAATTGCGAGTACTTTCCCCAACAGATTGTGTAAAAGACAGGTTGTGTGCCTTCTACTTTTGGAATGACCAGCAGGGATTGGCTCAAGCAATTTTGGTGACAAAAAGCCAGAATGTGGACTTGAAAGAAATCAAGCGTTGGTCAAGGGCGGAAGGCAAGGAAAAAGAATATGAAATTTTCAAAAAGAAACTTAATTGAGGAAGAGCGCCGCCGTCCTGAGCCTGCCGAAGAGTCGACAGTGTTGGTCTTCTTCGGGCCAGCGGAGTATTCGAA
>CAZECH010000354.1:0-3540 GCA_964510675.1 uncultured Ignavibacteriaceae bacterium | reverse complement strand
CCATTTTGCCCATGCAGAACTGCTTGCACCTGTAACATCTGTAATTCCTTCGAGCTTGTTAAGCCAGGTTTGATATGAAGGCAAAGCTTCTTCGGTTACCATATCTCCAACTAAAACAACAAGAAGTTCATCAGGGATTTCCTTTGCTCTTTCACGAATCTCTTTTAGCTCATCCTGCCAGCTTTCTTTAGTCATATCAGGTAAAAAATCACTTGGCTGCCAGCTTTCATCAACAGGTTTTAATAATGATGATAAATTTTCTTCAACAAATCCTTCAATCGATTTTATTACCTCAAATTTTGAGATTAGAGCTTTCTCTTCTGTCATTTCTTTTCCTAATAGTAGATGGAATAATTGGTTTCAGTTTTAAATATAAGAAATAAAGTATGGTAACTCTACTTTTGGATGTGATAAAGTTAGTGAAAAATTTAAGACCTGTTAAATATCAAACGTCTCCATAAGAAGTGTCCTAATTTAACTCTGATCAGTTTTTGGTGTTTTACCCGACTTATTTTTTAGTATAGAGATTACAAGTCCAATTTGTCCTAAGTGATAAATATCATGATGAATTATACCTTCTATTTGATAATCAAAATTTTTGCCTGCCTGATATTCATTTCCCAAAAAATCGTCCGTTTTTGTTTCCAGCAGGTTAATCAATTCTTTTTGAATAATGTTAAACTCATTTAGTAAATTACTCCATCCTTTTTCTATCAATGATTCCAGGGAAAGAAAATTTTGATCTTTTTCAGTTCTTTCGCTAAACTCATTATCGCCCAGAGTACGTTTTAAAACAACAGTCCTCCAATAAATACAATGCCATAGGATTTCTGCAATAGAATGGTTGCCGGGTGTTGGTTGAGTGAATGCCATTTGCTCGTTAACGTTTTTAAGTTTATCCAGGTAACTCTCACCGTTCCAGCTTCCCCCTTCGTATAATTGTTGGAGTTGTCGTATATAATTATTTATTCGTAATGTCATAATATATCTCCTTTAATGTTTTGTGTTTCAAACTATAATCCAAATTGAAAGACATAAACTTCCGGGAATAAATTTTTTCTTGTAATGGCTATATTCCTTAAAGTTCTAAAAGAAATTACAAAACAGGATTAGAAAGAGGTTCACCAGCTTTAATTAATTCTTTATTGTTAAGCATAAAGAATCCTTCAATAAATAAAAGCACGCCTGTGCCAATAAGCATCCATTCTATTTTGATAGAGTCGGCAACAGGGCCGAATAGAAGCATTCCAAGAGGCATCATAGAGCTTGAAATCATTCCATATACACCAAAAATTCTTCCAAGAAAATTTTCTTCAACTTTCTGTTGAAGCAATACGGTTGAGGGTGTGTTAAAAATTGGAATTGCAATACCAATCAGTCCCATAAAGGATAGATAGATCCAGAAATTTGTGACAATACCAAAAATAACGGTGCAAATTCCAATCCACAGGATTGAAAGAATCATAGTATGAATTTTATTTTTAAAACCTCCCCAGGAAGCCATAATGCCGCCGCCAGCTGCCATACCAAGAGAAAAGAGAACTTCAATTGCAGTTAAACGCCACACATCATTACCAAAACTGCGGACTACCTGTAGTGGTGTTAAGAATGCAACGGGTGAGATCAGAAAATAGAAACCTACGCAGAATATGAAAAAGTTTTTTACGTATTGATGATTTTTAATATAAATGATTCCTTCATGCATATCTCTGAAATAACTCGTCGTCTGCTTTTCCAAAGCCTTTGCATGAACCGGGATATTAAGAAAGAAAATTAATATTACTACTGCAATGGCTGCTGTAATAACATCTATGAAGAATATAATTTCAATACTGGCAAATGTAAGGAGCGCTGCACTAACCATTGGTGAAATAAGCATAATAACAGACTGAATACTGCTGTTTATTCCGGTAACTCTAATAAGCTTTTCATCAGGTACAATCTGCGGAATAAAAGCTGCAATTGCAGGAGTATGAATTCCCATGCCGGCAGCTCTGATGGCTGCTGCAATAAAGAGGAGCCATATTGCGTCATATCCAATTAAAAATAAAATTGCTAAAATCAGAGTTGATACCGCAATACCGGAATCTGCCATAATAATTAATATCTTTCTGTTAAAGCGGTCAGCCCATACTCCGCCAAAAGGCGAAAGAAAAAAAGTCGGAAGAAGACCGGAAATAATATATATCGTCATCATTACACCGGATTCAGTCTCTAAAACTATATACCACATAATTGCATATTGAACCAGCATTGATCCGAAGAGTGAAATACTCTGGCTGATCAGAAAGAGGGTTATATCTTTTTTCCAGTTGGGGTTCATATAAAAATATATCTATTGTGATTTCAAAAATAATTAAATCTTTTTATAGCAGATTAAGCTGGGTATAAAATTTTCAACGAATTGTTAAATTGATTCTATAAAATTTAATATGAATAGTAAAAATATTATAATTCTTTCCCATAATAATGGAACTTATCGCAGCTCATCTCTTATAAAGAGAATGGCTTATTAAGCTCTTATGACTTAATGTTGATTTCTGTAAGAACATAATCACTTATTGAATAATTGACAATAAGTCTCGCTCTTTTTCAAGAGAGAGAGTAGAGTAAGTTCACCTTGTTTTGAACAGATATGATTTAGAGGATACTTTGATAATCCCACCCAAATCTTTATTTTGCCATAAGCATGGCTATGCCATAACAACTCATTTTCAATATTAATTTTATTCATAAAGCTATGCCATTAAGTCTCACTAAAGCCGGGATACCTACACTTAAAGAAACACCGAGTGATGGCCCGCCAAAGGTGGGATAACAAGCCACAATCTTCTGCTTCGTAGGAGGCAGGCTAGAGTTATTAAGAAAGATATGAATGAAGTCGGTGTTAAATTATTTTGAAGTATCTGTCCGTTTTTGCCAAACCTTTTTTGGGAAGATTTTTTTTTGTTTGTCTAAATAATCTTTCAACTGCTGATAATTCATATCTTTTATTTCCAAACTTATCTTGTCGCGAATATTACGCAGTTGTTTCATAACAGATTTATTAGTTTTGACAGATGATGTTTTTTTTCTCTCTTTAGTTTTCATATTTCTAATATTTCTCTTGGTGTTCTTATTTCTAACATTTTGTATCCATGCCGGTAATTTACAGCATTATAACCGCGAATGCGATTTATATTTACAATGTGTTTAAAGTTCCAGCTTACTAAAATATCTGCATTATTTAGTGTTGCAAGAGCTATATGTAGGCAATCAGCACGACTTGTTTCTCTAACAACATTTTCATTTATGTAAGTCTCAGCAAGTTTATTTGCGTTATCTGTAATTTCAATATTTTCCAGTTGCACCTGAGGTACTGAAAGTATTAGATCCTGAATATTTTGCGGTGCTTTAGCTAATTCAATATTTGTTAGTTCTGAAAGTAACAATTTATAATATCCTTTTTCTATTCTCTCAAAGAGGATTTTTGTCCAATGTTCAAATTCCGGCTCAAAGTATCCACCGAACACAGAAGTATCTAAATACAACCTTTCCATT
>CAZECH010000353.1:0-3540 GCA_964510675.1 uncultured Ignavibacteriaceae bacterium | reverse complement strand
AAATAATACAGTTAAAGCGTTTGAAATCCTGGTACAGAGATACAAAAATCCTTTAACAAATTATGTTTTCAGGTTTGTTGGTGAATATGAAGCTTGCTCTGATATTGTTCAGGAAACGATGATAAAAGTTTTCAGGTATAAAGATTCGTATAATTCAATTGCAAAATTCTCAACCTGGATTTATACAATTGCCGGAAACTTAGCACGGACTGAATACCAAAGAAGAAAGAGAAGAAAAATTTTTTCAATTAATTCTTATAGTGATGAAAAAGATGAAAGTTATGATATTCCTGATGAAAGTTATCGGCCAGACATTATAACTGACAGTGGAATAAAGGATAAAATAATACAAGATGCTTTGCTTAAAGTTTCAGCTGCATACAGAGAAGTTGTAATTCTGAGAGACATCCAGGAATTATCATACGAGGAGATTGCAGAAATAACCGGTTTAAATGTTGGAACTGTTAAATCAAGGATAAACAGAGGCAGGGCACAATTGCAAAAACTATTGAAAAGTATTTATAAAGAATAGGTTTAATTATGATGAACAATGATGACGAGCTTAAGTATAAAGATGTTATTGAGACTTTAAAAAGTCTCCAGAAAGTAACTGCTCCAAAGAATTTTGAAACAAAATTACAGAAAAGAATTAATTCTCAGATCGTTGAAAAGAAAAAACCTTTCTGGGAGAAGTTTTTTATACCATCCAGACTTGTACCTTCAGCAGCACTTGCCATAAGTGCCGTTGTACTGTTTTTTATTTTAACTAATAATAGTGATTCTGAAGATCCGTTATTGATGGAACCAAAAATCCGCCAAGATGTTATCAGCTCTGATGGTACATCGGAGATTTCTTTGCCTGAAAAAGATAATATGAATAGACTAGGAAATGAAAGAATTGAAGACTTAGATATTGCAGAGTTCAGAGATGAAGTTTCTGACTCGGGAGTTCGTGAAAATAATTCACCTTTGTCTTTTTCAACTGCTGAACATTCAATTGATAAAAAAGGATTGAACTTCAGACAGGTAAATCTTAGCAAAGAAGAACAAGAAAGCTTAAACCACTTAAAAGCTCAGTTTACAAGGCTTCTGGAAAGTTCCAAAAACAATTGATTTTCTTGGTTTTCCCAGTGTTTGTAGCGTTGGAATTCACTATTGACTTCTTTATATTTAACTCACAAGTTTAAGACAATTATTTAAGGTTTCTGATAAATGAAAAAAGGAATACATCCTGAATATAGACCTGTGGTTTTCCAGGACACTTCAGCAAATTATGCAATATTAACCCGCTCAACAATTAAATCAAATGAAACAATTGAATGGGAAGATGGGAAAACTTATCCGGTAATAAAATTGGAAATATCAAGTGCTTCACATCCATTCTTTACAGGAAAACAAAAGCTTCTTGATACTGCGGGAAGAGTCGAGAAATTCAACAAGAAATATTCAAAGAAATAATATCTTTTTTATGTAATGTTCAATAAGCCGGTTAAAACCCGGCTTTTCCATTTTAAAAGAAAGATTTTTGTAAAGATCGGATTTAGGATTGCTAAATAAAAATTATTTATTAAACTTGAATATGTGATTCACCAACTAAATTACTAAATATGAAAAATAAGTTTAAAATAATTATAATAATAACTGTAATTCTTTTAGTAGCTGTTTTGTTAGCCTTACCTAAAATTGGCTCATCTGGAAAAGATAGTAATAACCAGTCTGATGTAAGCAAAAAACTTTCGGTGAAAGCACATGTAATTAAGGCTGAGCGGTTAAGCAATAATGTTATTATATCGGGGACAATTCTTGCGAATGAAGAAGTAGAATTAAAGAATGAAGTGCCGGGAAAAATAACCAATATCCTTTTCAAGGAAGGGAGTAATGTAAAAAAGGGCGATCTGCTTGTTAAGATTAATGATGCCGAACTCAGGGCACAACTTGATAGGGCAAAGTACAATTTAAAATTGCTTGAAGACAGGGAATACCGTCAGAGAGTTCTATTAGAGAGAGAAGCAATAAGCCAGGAAGATTATGATGTATCGCTTAATGAATTAAATGTTGTTAAGGCTGATATTGATTTAGTTAAAGCCCAGATAGATAAAACTGAAATTAAAGCCCCATTCGATGGTGTGATTGGGTTAAAGAATGTCAGCGAAGGCAGCTTTGTAAATACAACTTCAATTATAGCAACGCTTCAAAATATCAACCCGGTTAAAATTGATTTTTCCATTCCGGAAAAATATGCAGGTATGGTTAAACCTGGTGATCCAGCAAAATTTAAAATTGTTGGTACCAATAAAATTTATACAGGAAAGGTTTATGCTATTGAACCAAAGATCGATCCTTTAACTAGAACTTTGAAAATAAGAGCTATGTATTCTAATCCGGATAGAAATATTATTCCTGGCTCCTTTGCAGATGTGGAATTAATACTGAAAGAGATTGATGATGCTTTGATGATTCCAACTTATTCTATAGTACCGGAATTAAAAGGACAAAAGGTTTTTTTATATAAAAACGGTAAAGCATTTCCTCAGAATGTTGAAATCGGTATTCGCACCGATACGAAAGTTCAGGTAATAAGTGGATTAAGCGAAAATGATACACTAATTACTTCGGGTATCTTGCAAATTCGTCCAGGAATTCCTGTCGCTGTTTCGGAATTCAATTAAACTAAATTAAACTGCAGGACAATAATAAGCGCGATAATATTTTTACATTTTTCTTTTTATTATTAATTATTAGAGCATTTTGATTAAAAAATTACAGAACAGATTTAAAATATTATGAGTCTTTCATCATTAAGTATTCGCAGACCTGTTTTAGCAATTGTTATGTCAATAGCAATTGTCTTATTTGGAATTATAGGTTATACTTACCTCGGAGTCAGGGAATTTCCTTCGGTAGATCCTCCCATAATAACCGTAACTACAATATATGTTGGAGCCAATGCAGATGTAATTGAATCCCAGATAACCGAACCGCTTGAAGAATCAATTAATGGAATTGCAGGCATTCGCTCTTTAACTTCCTCAAGCTCAACCGGCAGAAGCCAGATTACAGTTGAGTTTTATGTTGATGTGGATCTTGAAGCTGCTGCTAATGATGTAAGAGACAGAGTATCACGTGCAATAAGAAACTTGCCTGAAGATATTGAGATGCCCATTGTTGCTAAGGCTGATGCAGATGCAACTCCTATTGTATTTCTAAATGTACAAAGCGATACAAGAAATCTGCTTGAAATATCTGAAATAGCAATCAATGTTTTTAAAGAAAGATTTCAAACTATTCCGGGTGTAAGCGAAGTAAGAATTTGGGGAGAGAAAAAATATTCAATGCGTTTATGGATGGACCCTGTTAAGCTTGCGGCATACAGAATTACTCCACTTGATGTTCAATCTGCAATTAGCAGGGAAAATATTGAGCTGCCATCGGGTTTTATTGAAGGAAATAAAACCGAACTTACAATCAGGACAACTGGTCGTCTCCAAGATACGGAAGAATTTAATAATCTTATTATCAAGCAAGATCAGGGAAATATTG
>CAZECH010000352.1:0-3543 GCA_964510675.1 uncultured Ignavibacteriaceae bacterium | reverse complement strand
ATGAAAATTCAACTTTATATTCACCGGACTCTTTCTCTTCATTTACTAGTGTTGTTATTTCATTTCCAAGAATATCAAAAATTTTTATTGTAACAAATTGGCGGCTCACTAAAGTGTACTTAATAATAGTATTGGGATTAAATGGATTAGGATAATTCTGGTACAATTCCATCTCTTCAGGAATTCCTTTACCGGTTTGCACATCAACTATTTCCCCATAAAGTGTATCTGAAATAATACATCCTTTTAGTTGCCATGCATCCCTTTCAGATTGATAGTCCCCCAAATACCAAAAGGATACGTAACCAAATTTATTTGAAAGTCCAACATAGGAAAAGATTAGTCCCCAAAGTTTATAGTTGTTGTAATTAGTTGGTTGGTTGAAAATAGTAGTTTGCACTGATTGTTCAAGTGTGGAAAATATATAACCATTCCAATTAATCGTGTCATCTTCACCAACCGTTGCTTTGATATTAAATGCACGTATTTCACATCCATTACCATCATTACAATTCGGTTCCCAGTAATAAATATATTGTGAATCGCTACGTATATATTTTCCCCATAACATATCCCATGTATTAAAAATCCAGAAAGTTTTTCCATTTGGCATCACAGTATCACCAATGACCTTAAATATTTCATAAGAAGGAGGTCTTGGTGGATTATAACACTCATAAGTAATTTCATAGTACCATGTATTTCCTTCAGCCAGTGGAAATGCAGATTGAGCAAAATTAATTAAGGGTATTAACCCAAAGAAAAGAATGACCAAGATATACGAATCTTTTTTCGTAAAAGCCCCGCTTTTATTTTTAAGCTGGTTTAATTTTAACGAAAATTTGTTGTATTAGCAACGACTCTTTTATTTGCTAATTGGATATTATTAACAGAGTTTATGAGAGGTTTTTATTGCAGATTCTCTTCCAAAAATTCCTTCAGTTCTTCAACTGAATGAAAAACATAATCGCTTCCTTGTTTCAGCACTTTTCCTTTTGCATAACTATCCCATAAAACTGAAGCAATCTTAACTCCTGCTTCCCTTGATGCTATGATATCACCCAATGAATCACCAATCATTAAAACTTTTTCTTTTTCCAGATGAAATTCATTAATAAATTTTATTATTCCTTCGCCAGAGGGTTTATGATTTACAACATCATCACCTGTAATAATAAGATCAAAGTATTTATCAATGCCAAGTACTTCAAGAGTTATAAGCGCACTTTTTCTTCCTTTGCCTGTAAAAATTCCTAAAGGAATTTCCCTGGATTTAATAATTTCAAGTATCTCTTTAATTCCCGGATAAGCATCTGCTAAATGATGTTCATCTTTATAAAATTTATAGTAATCTTCCTTTACATTTGTAAAATCATCGCCAAACCACTTTTTTAATATTGTATCTTCAGGAGGACCGAAAAGAGAGATGATTTCTTCATTGGTCAATTTCTTGTTAAGGTATTTAGTTGTTACATGATTAAATGAAGCAAAAATTAATTCATTTGTAGACGTAAGAGTTCCGTCAATATCAAAAATAATTCCTTCAAACTTTTTCATTAATTTCCATTGTTTACAAAATACAGATTAATAATCTGTGCTACGATATTTTATTTTGTGAATAACCTTTCAAATCCTGAATAAGGAATCAAAGGCTTTACATCAAACTTTATCAAACCTTCTTTTACAAGAGGAAGTGTATTTAAATATTTATTTGCTTCATCTGCATCTTTGCATTCAAGAATTAAGACGGCACAATTATCTTCCTGAGTAAAATACAGTTCTCTTACTATACCTTGCAGAAATAATTTCCATGCTTGTAAGGCCTCTGCTTTAAGATGAGGCTTATAATCATTCTCCTTAAACCCGGGCATTTCTTTTTCGATAGCAAGAATTTTCATACTAAACCTTTAGTCAAATTTTACCTTTGATTCAGAAAATGATTTTTCGAGTAAGTTGAAAACTCCTAATTTTCTAGCCCAATCAGTTAGGTAAATTCTATCTAAAGAATCACCCTGAACTTTTATTACCCCTAGTATATCGAGCCACTGGCGTTCAGAAGTTTCTTCACCCAATCTATACCATTCCAACTTGCTGAGAATTACATCTTCAGGTGAACAAAGGTATACATTCAGAATATTTGAATCTTCTTGCAGACTATCTAGTACTTTTCTTTCAAAAGCTTTCAGGTAATATGGATGGTCGTTTAAAATAAATACATCAATTTTCAACATTGTCTCAAGGTGAATGATATTAAATGATGTTTTTGTACTTAATGCATCGTTAATCATTTCTTCATCTATAAAATATTCTTCCTTTAATTTGTTGATCAGAGGTTTGATAAGATCATAGCCCAAGGCTGAAATTAAATCCACATCCATTGTTGCCCTTGGCGTTCCATAGGCAGAACTAGCAATTGAACCGCCTATGAAGTATAAAATACCTAATTCGTCAAAGGTTTTTATTACGGGTTTTAGTGCATCAATTATTTCACTTTTCTGCATTGTATAGTTTTGAATAGTAATGTTTCAATTTATTTGAGATCGCTTCCCCATAATTTAGTTTAACAAAAAGTAAATCAATCTCTTGCTCACTGGCATCAGGATTTTTTCTTACTAAAGCCCTATACGATAATTGTTTTGTTAATGAGCTAAGACTAAAAGCCAGAGAAAGTTTTTTAGAAACTGAGCTTTCTCTCAAAATATTTATTAATTTTTCTTCAACGAATGGATTTGTATCTGATAATTGAGTTCGCATAATAATAAATGATTAAATTACCCTTATAAATTTAACAATAAAGCAATAAAGCAATTAATGTCCGCCAGAATTTACCTTAAAAAAAATGAAGAAAGAAGGGTTCGTTCCGGTCACTTATGGATTTTCAGCAATGAAATTTTCGATCTGGAGGGGGAACCCAATAATGGCGATATTGTTGAAGTCTATGATTCCAGGAATAATCTTACGGGGAAAGGTTTTTACAATAAAAATTCACTTATTGCTGTTAGAATTCTTCAGATAAGAGAAGAGCAGAGTTTTGAATCTTATACAAAAGAAAAAATAATATCTGCGTATAAGCTTAGAAAACTTCTTTATCCTGATCGCGATTCGTTCAGATTAATTTTTAGTGAAAGCGATTTTCTACCCGGGCTTATAGTTGATAAATACAATAATACTTTTGTACTTCAGGTTTCCTCTTTAGGAATGGAGAAAAATATTCATGCTGTTGTTGAAATTTTAAAGGAAGAACTAAACGCTGAAAATATTTTTACAAAAAATGAATCTTATTTCCGTAAACTTGAAGGACTCCCGGAAGAAGATAAAATCTTCTATGGTGAAATGAATGATGAAATAATTGATGATGGAGTAATTAAATATAAAATTGATTTCAACACCGGACAAAAAACCGGGTTTTATTTCGATCAAAGTGATAATAGATTTTTTATAGAAAAAATTTCGAAAGGTGTGAATGTACTTTATTCTTTCTGCAGCTCAGGTGGTTTTGGTTTACATGCATTTTATGCAGGAGCTGAATCAGTTACTTTTGTT